>DASSTK010000361.1:0-4757 GCA_035707945.1 Sphingomonas sp. | reverse complement strand
CGGCGCGCTTCCCAGCAGCGCGCGGCCGGCGAGATCGTAATCATAGGGAATGGTGGCGACGAGCGCGCGGACCCGATCGGGCGTGCGAACCGCCAGATTCCAGGCATATTGCGCGCCGAAATCCTGCCCGATGACGATCGCTCGATCGGCGCGATAATGATCGAGGATGGCGATCAGATAATCCTGCATCCGATCCGAGATATAGAGCGCCGGATCGAGCGGCCGATCGCTGCCGCCATAGCCGGGCAGATCGATCGCCACCGCCCGGAAACCGGCGCGGGCGAGCGGCTCCATCTGATGCCGCCACGAATAAGCGAGCCCCGGAAAGCCGTGAATCATCAGCGCCAGCGGCCCCTCGCCCCGCTCCACCGTCCGGATCGCGAGCGGCCCGACGTCGATTATGCTTTCGGCGACATCCTGCATGTTCATCTCTCCTAACGAGAACGCATTTTTGCGCACTCTTTCTATTCACATAACAATATGCGTTTCACGATGCATGGACAATGGCGCAATGCGGGTGTTATCTTCGTCTAAACGAGCAAGGAGAGTGGATTGAAGGCGATCCTGTGCGAAGCGTTCGGGCCGGTCGCCTCCTTGCGGGTGGGCAACGCCCCCGATCGCGCACCCTCCATCGGCGAGGTCGCGATCCGCGTCGTTGCAGCAGGGGTCAATTTTCCGGACGGGCTGATGGTCGAAGGGCGTTATCAGACCAAGCCCGCTTTGCCCTTTACACCCGGCAGCGAAGTCGCGGGCGTGATCGAGGCAGCGGGCGAAGGCGTGAGCGGCCTTGCCCCCGGCGAGCGGGTGGCGGCCTTCACCGGCACCGGCGGCTTCGCCGAGCGGGCGATCGTTCCGGCGACGCAGGCTTATCCCTTGCCCGACGCGATCGGCTTCGAAACCGCCGCCGGGGCGCTCGTGACCTACGGCACCTCCTTCCACGCGCTCAGGGACCGCGCCACCCTGGGTTCGGGCGAGACGCTGCTGGTGCTGGGGGCCGCGGGCGGCGTCGGGCTCGCCGCCGTCGAGCTCGGCCGGACGATGGGCGCGCGGGTGATCGCGGTCGCCTCCAGTGAGGAAAAACGCGCGCTCTGCCGCGAGCGTGGCGCGGATTCCGCGATCGACTATGCCGATCTGCGCGCGCAGGTGAACGAACTCACCGGCGGGCGCGGAGCCGATGTCGTCTATGATCCGGTCGGCGGCGAGCCCGCGCTGGCGGCGATCAAGGCGCTGGCCTGGGGCGGACGGCATCTGATCGTCGGCTTCGCGGGCGGCGATATCCCCCGCATCCCCGCCAACCTGCTGCTGCTCAAAAGCGCCGCGTCGCTCGGCGTGCTGTGGGGCGCATCCGTGAAGCGCGATCCCGAGCGCCATGCCGCCAATATCGCCGATCTGCTCGGCTGGATCGCCGAAGGGCGGCTGCGGCCGAGAATCGACGCGACCTATCCGCTCGATCGCACGGCCGACGCGCTGGCGCATGTCATGGAGCGGCGGGCGCAGGGGAAGGTGGTGGTGCGGATCGCATGAGGATGGATGAGATCATGGCGGGGTCGGTATCCTTCGAGGTTCATGGATTGCTCGCCGAGGCGGTGATCGACCATCCGCCGGTCAACGCCGCCTCGCATGGCGTACGCGCCGGTCTGCTGGCGGCGATCGAGCGCTTCGAAGGCGACGAGGCGCTGGACGTGCTGCTGATCCGCTGCGCCGGACGCACCTTCATGGCGGGCGCGGACCTCAAGGAGTTCGGAAAGCCGATGGGCGAGCCCACGCTGCCCGCCCTGCTCGCCCGGATTGATCGGGCGAGCAAGCCGGTGATCGCCGCGATCCACGGCGCGGCGCTGGGCGGCGGGCTCGAGCTGGCGCTCGCCTGCCATTATCGCATCGCCGACAAAACCGCCCGGCTGGGCTTCCCCGAGGTGAAGCTGGGGCTGCTGCCCGGCGCGGGCGGCACGCAGCGCACGCCCCGCCTCGCCGGGCTGGAGGTGGCGATCGCGATGGTGGCGGAAGGCCGCGAGTTGGGCGCGGAGGAAGCCAGGGCCGCCGGGCTGATCGACGAAGTGGCGGACGGTGATCTGGTCCCTGCCGCCCGCGCGTTCGCGCGAAAGGTCGTGTCGCTCGGCACCCGCCGCAGCGGCGATCTGCCGATGCCGCCCGACGATCCCGACCGCTTCGAGGAAGCTCGCCGCACGCTCGCCCGCCGCAAGCGCGGTCAGCCCGCGCCGCTGATGGCGCTGGACGCGATCCGGCTCGGCTATACGCTGCCCTTCGATGAAGCGCTCGAACGCGAATATGCGCTCTGCCGTGAAGCCGTCGCCACGCCCGAATCCCGCGCGCTACGCCACCTGTTCGCGGCCGAGCGGCTGGTGACGCGGCCGCCCTCCGACGCCTCGCCCCGCCCGATCGCCACAGCGGGGGTGATCGGGCTCGGCGCGATGGGGCGCGGCATCGCCATCGCGCTCGCCGAAGCAGGCGTGCCCACCGTCGCCGTCGGCCCCGACGAAGCGCAAACCGAAGCGGCGCGGCAGGCGATCGCGACTTATTGGGAGAAGAAGGCGGCCAAGGGCGGGCTCGATCCCGCCGAGGCGCGGGCGCGCCTCGATCGCATCCGCTTCACGGCGGATATCGCTGCGCTGGCCGACGCCGATCTGGTGATCGAGGCCGTCAGCGAGGATATGGCCGTCAAGCAGGCCGTCTTCGCCGATCTCGGCCGGGTGGCGAAGCCGGGCGCGATCCTCGCCAGCAACACCTCCTATCTCGATATCGATGCGCTGGCGGACGCCTCCGGCCGCCCGGCGGACGTATGCGGGATGCATTTCTTCAACCCCGCGCAGGTGATGCGCCTGCTCGAATGCGTGCGGGGGCGGCGCACCGCGCCCGAGGTGATCGCCGTCGGCATGAGCTTCGCCAGGCGCATCGGCAAGCTGCCGGTGCTCTCCGGCGTGTGCGACGGCTTCATCGTCAACCGGCTGCTCGCCAAGCGCTCGCGCGAAGCCTTCTTCCTGATCGAAGAGGGCACGAGCCCGGCCGCGATCGACCGGGTGATGACGGATTTCGGCTTTCCGATGGGCCCGCTCGCGCTGGGTGATCTGGCCGGGCTGGACGTGCAACATGCGGCCCGGCAGGCGCGTTTCGCCCGTCTCACTCCGCGCGAGCAAAGGATCGACTTCATCGGGCGCATGACGGCGGCGGGCAGGCTCGGCCAGAAAAGCGGCGCGGGCTGGTATCGCTACGAGGATCGCCGCCCCCTTCCCGATCCCGAGACGGACCGGATGATCGCCGATCATGCCGAACGTCACGGTCTCGCCTTGCGCCCCGTCGACGATGCGGAGATCAGGGAGCGGTTGCTCTACGCGATGGTCAACGAAGGCGCGCGGCTGATCGACGAAAGGGTGGTTCCTCGCCCGCACGAGGTCGACGTGGCGATGGTGCACGGGGTCGGCTTCCCGGCCCATCGCGGCGGTCCGCTGTTCTGGGCCGACACGATCGGCCTCGGCGATGTCCTCGCCGCGATCAAGCGCTTCCGCGAGCAGCAGGGCGACGATTATTGGACGCCCTCCCCCCTCCTCGTCGGCCGCGCCGCCGAGGGCCGCGGCTTTTACGGGTAAGGCGGATGGACTTCGCACCCAGTCTTCGCAGCGCCGAGTTGCTGGACAGGCTCCGCGCCTTCATGGCCGAGCATGTCTATCCCAACGAGGCGCGCTACCAGGAGGAACTCGCCGCCGGAGGGCGCTGGGCCACACCGCCGCTGATCGGGGAGTTGAGCGCGAAGGCTCGCGCCGCCGGCCTCTGGAACCTGTTCCTGCCCGATTCCGAGCATGGCGCGGGGCTCAGCAATGTCGATTACGCGCCGCTCTGCGAGGAGATGGGGCGGGTCCACTGGTCTCCGGTGGTGTTCAACTGCGCCGCGCCGGACACCGGCAATATCGAGACCATCGCCCGCTTCGGCACGCCCGGGCAGAAGGCGCGCTGGCTCCAGCCCATGCTGGACGGACAAATCCGCTCCGCCTTCGCCATGACGGAACCGGCAGTGGCCTCCTCCGATGCCACCAACATCGAAAGCTCGATCGTGCGCGACGGCGGCGATTATGTGCTGAACGGGCGCAAATGGTGGATTTCCGGCGTGGGCGATCCGCGCTGCGAACTCATCATTTTCATGGGCAAGACCGATCCTTCCGCCCCGCGCCACCTCCAGCAATCCATGATCCTGGTTCCACGCGACACGCCGGGAATCACCGTGCTTCGGCCGATGACGGTGTTCGGCTATGACGACGCGCCGGTCGGCCACATGGATATAATGTTCAAGGATGTCCGCGTGCCCGCCGCCAACCTGCTGCTCGGCGAAGGGCGCGGGTTCGAGATCGCGCAGGCGCGGCTGGGGCCAGGCCGCATCCATCATTGCATGCGGCTGATCGGGCTGGCCGAGCGCGCGCTGGAGGCGATGTGCCGCCGCGCCGGGGGGCGCATCGCCTTCGGCAAGCCGATCGCCGAACAGGGCGTCACCCTCGAACGCATCGCCGAGGCGCGCATCCTGATCGATCAGGCGCGGCTCCTCACCCTTCATGCCGCCTGGCGGATGGATACGGTGGGCAACAAGGTCGCTCGCAAGGAGATCGCGGCGATCAAGGTCGCCGCTCCCAACATGGCCTGCCGGGTGATCGACTGGGCGGTCCAGGCGCATGGCGCCGCCGGGCTGGGGCAGGATTTCTTCCTCGCCCACGCCTACGCCACCGCACGCAAGCTGCGCTTCGCGGACGGGCCCG
>DASSTK010000360.1:0-7838 GCA_035707945.1 Sphingomonas sp. | reverse complement strand
CCGCGCGCATGAAGCGGAACGCGGCGAGCGGGCCGGAGGTGAAGCCCGTCAGGAAATCCTCGTCGCTCACGTCGAGCAGACGCCCGAGCGGCACCTGCTGCGCGTTGTTCACCAGTATGGCGATCCGGCCGTGCCGTTCGGCCGCCGCCTCGACGGTCGCGGCGATCGCCGCCCCGTCATTGCCGTCGCAGACATGCGCCGAGGCGGGGACGCCCAGCGCTTCGATCTCCTTGGCGGTTCCGGCGAGCGTCGCCTCCGTCCGCCCGGTGATCGCCACCGCCGCGCCGCGCCGGGCGAGCGCCAGCGCGATGCCGCGCCCCACCCCCTGTCCGCCGCCGGTGACGATCGCGACGCGTCCGGCGAGCGCGCCCATGCTCAGGCTCCGAGCCCGGCCGGCGCGCCGGGCAGGACGGGCTGGAAATAGCCCGCCGACCAGCCGCCGTCGACCGCCAGCTCCGCGCCGGTCATGTAGCTGGCGTCGTCGCTCGCCGCGAACAGGGTGACGCGGGCGATCTCCTCGGGCTCGCCGATGCGCTGGAGCGGCACGCGGACGAAATCCCTGTTGAGTTCGTCGGTCGCGCGGCCCGCCGGATTGCCCATTTCCGTATTCACCCCGCCCGGATGCACCGAGCAGACCCGGATGCCCGACGGCCCCAGCTCATAGGCGAGCGATTTGGTGAGCCCGCGCACCGCCCATTTGCTCGCGGTATAGACGGTAAGCCCGTTGCAGCCGCGCAGGCCGTCGACCGAGGAGATGTTGACGATCACGCCGCGCCCGGCCCGCTTCATCACCGGCGCGACATGCTTGGCCCCCAGCATCGCGCCGAGCACGTTGATCGCCAGCACCCGCTCGGCCTCCGCCGCGACAAGCTGCTCGATCGCTGTGAAGTGGACGATGGCGGCGTTGTTGACCAGGATGTCGATCGTGCCGAAGCGATCGACCACTTGCGCCACGAAGTGCGCCCAATCCTCGTCCGAGCCGACGTCCAGCCTGGAGAAGAAGGCGTCTCCGCCGATCGCTTCGGCGGCGGCGCGGCCCTTGTCTTCCCGCACATCGGCGAGCGCGACCTTCGCGCCCTCGGCCGCCAGCAGCCGGGCGGTGGCTTCCCCCATGCCCTGCGCCGCACCCGTGACGATCGCCACCTTGCCCGTGAATCGCGCCATGCCGTCCTCTCCGCGAACCTGTATCGGCTCTTGCTCCACATCTGGAAGGAAACAAACGCCTCTGTCAAGGCAATGCGTTATTGATCTGGGCTTCACGTTCTGCAATTCTCAAGATCAATGGCAATAGGTCTCGTCTTTGCGTAAGCGCGGGATCGATCGAGTGAGAGGGAAGGATAAGGCATGGCGGAAGCGATGTTCCCGACAGGCGCGGCGCTGGTGTTCGGCGCGACGGGCGGGCTGGGAGAGGCCGCGGCGCGCGAAATGGCGCGGAGCGGCAGCGATGTCGCACTCTGCTACCGCTCGCGCGGAGATCGGGCGGAAGCGTTGGCCGAGGAAGCCCGCGGCTTCGGGCGCGCCGCCTCCACCCATGCGGTCGACGTCACCGATGCCGCCGCCGTCACCGCCGCGAGGGATGCGGCGATCGCCGCCCACGGCCGAATCCATACGCTGATATGGGCGGCGGGGCCGCTGGTCGAGCAGCTCCATCTCTCCGAAACGCCCGCCGAGGCCTGGCGGCGCGCGATCGACGTGGAGGTCCACGGCTTCTTCACCGCCGCGCAGGCGCTGCTGCCGCACATGCGCGAACAGGGCGGCGGCTCCATCGTCCATCTCGGCTCGGCGGGCGATCTGCTCTGGCCGCCCAAGGACGGGCTCTCGGTCGCGCCCAAGGCGGCCAATGAGGCGCTGATCCGGGGCATCGCCAAGGAGGAAGGCAAATACGGCGTCCGCGCCAACAGCGTGCTGGTGGGCGTGATCGAGGCGGGCATGTTCCTTGAGCTTTCCCGGCAGGGCGTTTTCGACGAGAAGTGGACGCAGGAGGTGCAGGCTGGCCTCTGCCTCAAGCGCTGGGGCAGGCCCGAGGAGATCGGCCATGCCGTCGCGTTCCTCGCCTCCTCGCGCGCCGGGTACACCACCGGACAGCAGATCGCCGTCGCCGGCGGCTACGGCATCTGAGGAGAGGCAGGATGGCTGAGGATGCGATGGTCCCCGATTCGGCCACGCTCACCGCGCGGGCGCGCGAGGCGACGGGTCTTTCCGATTTCGGCGATCCCTGGATCTTCGAGAATCTGGAGGCGCTGATCCCCTCGCTCAACGGCGAGGCGCGGCTCACCCCGGCCGGGGCGGCCGGAGCGGCGGCGATGATCGAGCGCGCGTTGGTCAACCGGCTGCGCCATATCGACCTCATCAAGCGCCACCCGGAAATCCTCGACGAAAAGGTCGAGGTCGCCGCCGTGGTGGTCGGTCTGCCGCGCACCGGCAGCACCATGCTGCACCGGATGCTCGCCGCCGCGCCGGGCATGACCGGCATGAAATGGTTCGAAACGCAGAATTACGCGCCTTTCCCCGACGAAGCGCGGGGCGAGTTCGGCGAGCGGCGCGAATGGGCCCAAGGGCTGCTGGATTATATGCTCCAGGCGATCCCCGAACTGATGTCGGTCCATCCGATGAGTGTCGATCAGCCCGATGAGGAGCTGATCGCCATGGGGCTGCTCTTCTCCAGCACGATGATCGAGGGCACCTATTATGTGCCGAGCTACGCACGCTGGCTGATCGAGCACAGCCGCACCCGCTGCTATCCCGACCTCAAGCAGATCCTCCAATCGATGCAGTGGCAGGATCCTGCCCGCAAGGGCGCGAAGTGGGTGCTCAAGACGCCCGGACACCTGATGGCGATCGACGCGGTGGCGGAAACCTTCCCGGACGCGCTTATCGTGATGACGCATCGCGATCCCGTCTCAACCGTCCCGTCCTTTGCGAGCTTCATGCGGAATCTCTATCAGATGTCGGCGGAAACCGATCCGGTGGCGATCGGCGCCTTCTGGGAGAAAAGATTGGCCGAACTGCTCGGCCTGTTCATGCAGGCGCGCGACGCGTTGGGCGACGAACGCTTCTGCGACGTGCGCTACACCGATCTTCTTCGTGAGCCGATCGAGCAGGGCAAGCGCGTGCTCGCCCGCGCGGGCGTGGAGATAACCCCCGCCGTGATCGACGGCATGGCCGAATGGATCGAGGCCAACAAGCGCGAGGATCGCGCGCCGCACCGTTACACGCTGGAGGATTTCTCACTCGACAAGGATGAGATCGAACGCGACTTCGCCGCTTACCGCACCCGCTTCCTGGCCGAGCAGGTGGCGGCGTGAGCCCGGTCGAGCGGCTGGAGGCGATCGAGGCGATCCACGTCCTCAAGGCGGATTATTTCCTCCACACCGATCATCAGCGCTGGGACGAGCTCGCAGCCCTCTTCGCCCCCGGCGCGGAAACCGACTTCCGCGAGGCTACGGGTCAATATGATCCTTCGCTGTTGATGCACGATCCCGCCGCCTTCGCCGCCAACAACGCCCGCGTGCTGGCCGGCGTCACCACCATGCACATCGGCTCGATGCCGCGCATCGTCTTCGAGGACGACGACCACGCCTCGGCCGTCTGGTCGATGGAGGATTGGCTGTGGATACCGGCCGGCGGCGTCCTCCCGGCGGGCGCGATGCACGGCTGGGGCCATTATCACGATCGTTATGTGCGTCGGGACGGCGCCTGGAAGATCGCCGCCACCCGCCTGACCCGCACCCGCCTCGATTTCGCGGCCGCCTGAGCTCCATCCGTTCGTGCCGGGCTTGCCGCAGTGAATGGCCTTGAAGCACGTCCTTCGGCTTCGCTCAGGACGAACGATGACGAGGCATTCTTACGCGTTTGAAGTCCGCCCCAGCACGGCCATATCGCCGAGATGGGCGATGACGTCCAAGCGCCACGTATCGGCGAGGAACACGCCGCCCTCCTCTCGCCAATCGACGCGATAGGTTCCGATCGCCTCATAGGTGGAGACGCCATCCCGTCCGAGATGGAAGGCGCGAACCGGGGTTCGGGTGCGCCGCGGCCCGATCGCGCGCGTCCCGCCCATCAGATGCTGGGTTGGGCCGCAGGGATCGAGGAATCCGCGAATGAAGGCGACCAGCGCCTCGCGCCCGACGACGCAATGGCCGGTGCCGTAATCGGCGGATATGTCGGCCGCGAACACCCCGTCCAGCAGGGGCCAGTCGCGCCCGTCGAGCGCATCGGCGTAGCGCGCCATCGTCGCGGCCGCCCTCTGCTCCAGCACCGCCTCATCCACGGCGGAGCAGCCGGAAGAACGCGTAGGAAGGATCGCCCGGCCCCGGCTTGCCGATATGCGCGCCGGTGAGGAAGGGGTGATCGAGATCGACGATCGAGGGGGAATGGACGTTCGCCCAATCGGCGACGATCGCGCGGTGGAGGAACTTCCAGCGCCCTTCGCGCCGCTCATATTGGTCGAAATAGCGGCCGCCCACCAGCACGTCGAAAGGCCCCTCCGGCCCCTTCACCCGATGAAGCGCGATCAGATAGACCTCGCCCTCGGCATAATCCCCCTCGATCGCCAGATTGATGGTGGTGACATTGTGGTGGAGAATCTCCATCGGCGCCTGGATTTCGGGCAGGCGGGCGATGAAATCCATCGCCGGCCCCTTCGAGAAGGCTCCGTGATCGTCGATCGCATCCTCATGGTACAGGCTGCGCATCTTCTCGTGGTCGTGCCGGTCGGCGGCGTTGCAATAGGCGTAAATCAGCGACCGGATCGCCTCGCGATCGATCAACTCCCGCAGCTCGGACGGCAAGCTCATCGCGCGGCGTGGATCGTGGCCAGCATGTGCGCGGTGAGCCCCACGTCACGCTCGGTATAGACGCGCTCATAGACGCGATCATATTCCGCGCGCCGGATCAGCCAGCGTCCTTCCCGCTTCACATATCGATCGCGATAATGGGCCGCGCCCACGGTCGTCTTGCCGTCCCGCAGATCGAGCACGTAATCGAGCAGCGTCCACAGCCCGTCTGCGGCGCCGTCATCATGAACCTGGATCTCGGGCATATGGACGGTGTGGCTGGCGACGAGTTCGGCGTGAAAGGATTGTGCGATCGCCGCCACGATCGCGTCGCGCCCCTTCGCCTGGAAACGATAGCTGCCACCGCGATAATCGACCTCGGCGTCCTCGGTGAACAGAGTGGCGAGCCGTTCGGCGTCGCAGGTGTCGATGGAGCGCGCATAGGCATATTTGAGCTGCTTGATGCGCTCGATCTCTTCCAGCGGCAGATTCATGCTGCGACCCTGCGCCCGATAGCGCCTCTCCTGGCGCGGGCTTCGGGCATCCGCATCCTATCTTTGAAAGGGTGCCTGATGGCAGGATCGTCGGCAGGCGCTCCATCTTCAGCTTTCGCCATCGCCCCCTCTCCTTCGCTGGCGTGATCGAGTCGATTCCCGAGCGATGCTGTCGCGCAAGCCGCTCGACGTCAACAGCGATATGTTATTTTGCGTAACATGTCAGTTCATGTGATACGCATTATGCAAGAAACCGAGGAGGGCCTTATGCTGTCGCTTCAGGAAATGTCCGATCGCATCGAGATCCAGGATCTGATGACGCGCTACGCTTATGCCATCGACGATCGCGACTGGGACGCGCTTGACCATGTGTTCACGCCCGACGCGACGATCGACTATAGCGACATGGGCGGCTCGAAGGGCGATCTTCCTTCCACCAAACGCTTCCTGGCCGAAGCCATGCCCAACTTCCCGGCCTTCCAGCATCTCTCCGCCACCACCCTGATCAGGCTCGACGGGAACAGCGCCACCGCGCGCACCATATTGTTCAATCCGATGGTGATGGAGCATGAAGGCGCGCGCCGCGTGTTCTTCATCGGGCTCTGGTACAACGACACGCTGGTCCGCACCGCCGAAGGCTGGCGGATCAGCGCGCGGCGCGAGCAGAAAAGCTGGTCCTACAACGCGCCGCCCGGCCTGTTGCCGGAGTAACGCCGATGGTGAAGACGATCGGCTTCATGGTGCGCCGGCCGGACATCACGCGCGCCGCCTTCCGCGAGCATTACGAGACGCGCCATGCGCCGCTCGCCGTGCCGCTGTTCCCCTTCCGCCGCTATCGCCGCAATCACCTGATCGATCAGGCGGCCGAGCCCGGATTCGACTGCATTTCGGAGTTCTGGTTCGATTCGATCGAAGCGATCGCCGCGCTGATGGCCGGCGAGGTGGGCGCGACGATGCGCGCGGACGAGCGCAACTTCCTCGACCAATCCGCCGTCCGCGCGGCCGTGGCGCGCGAGGCTCTGCCCGGCCCGGCCGAGGCGGCGGCGCTCTGCTTCCTCAGGCGCGAAGACGGAGAGGACGGCGCGCTGGAGGCCGCCTTCGCCGGAACCGGCGCGGGCCTCGATCTGCTGACGCCTTTCGACCGGCCGCTCCCCTTCGACGCGATCGCGGCGCTGCCGCCCGGAGTCGAGCCCCCTGCCCCGCCGCCGGGATGGCGGGCCGGCCCATGCCTCGCCGTCGAACGTCGCGAGAGCAAAGTCCGATGATGTCCACGCGAAGGCGCCAAGGGGCAACTTTGCCCCGTGAGCGGCTATAAACGCATAAGGGTTGCCGCTACGCGGCGGTTAACACCCTGTCCGCGCTTGCATGGATCTTCGCGTTTTCGCGTGAACCTCCTCCCTCGTCCCGCCTCACGCCGCCGTCTGGCCGCCGTCCACGGCGAGGATCGCGCCGGTGATGAAGCGGGCGTCGTCGGAGGCGAGGAAGGCGACCGCCGCGGCGATGTCCTCGGGCCGCGCCATCGGGCCGAGCAGCGGCGTCATCCGCTCGAACAGGCGGGGCTCCACGCCCTCGATCGCATCGAAGCCGCCGGCGATCAGCGGCGTATCGACCGCACCGGGACAGATCGCGTTCACCCGCACGCCGCGCGTCGCATATTCCACCGCCAGCGATCGGGTGAGCCCCACCACCCCCGCCTTGGAGGCCGAATAGGCGACGGCATAGGGCGTGCCGACCAGCCCCGCCGCGCTGGCGATGTTGACGATATTGCCCCGGTTCGCGAGCAGATGAGGCAGCGCGGCGCGGCTCATCGCGAAGACGCCGGTGAGATTGACGTCGATCAACCTGCGCCAGTTCGCATCGTCGATCTCGGCGGCATGGCCGAAACCGCCGATGCCGGCGATGTTGCAAAGCGCGTCGAGCTGCCCCCAGCGCCCGATCGCCTCGGCCACCGCCGCTTCGCACGAGGCGCTGTCCGCCACGTCCAGCACGCAGGCCGCCGCCTGGCCACCGAGACCAGCGACGGTCTCCTCCACGCCCGCCCGGTTGCGATCGGCGCAGAGCAGGATGGCGCCCTCCGAAGCGAGCCGGACGGCGCTCGCCCGCCCGATTCCCGAAGCCGCGCCCGTCACAAGCATGACCCGATCCTGAAAACGCCTCATCCCATCTCCCCGTTTTGCGCTTGCCTGTACGACATAATTACGCATAGCATGGATCAAATAACAATATTACTACGTATTGCGTAGTACGGAGAGGCAGGTCGTGGAATTTCAGGATAAGGTGATGATCGTGACCGGCGCGAGCGAGGGGATCGGCCGCGCCACCGCGCGGGCGCTCGCCCGCCGCCGCCCGAAGAGCCGCCGAGACGATCAAAATAGAGGGAAATGGAGCGAGGGACGCCGCCACCTCTACCACCTGCGCGTCCACGGCGGCGAGGCGATGCATATCTACATATGAGACTGAGGAGGACGCGATGAAGCTTCAGGACAAGCGTGCGGTCGTCACCGGCGGAGCGCAAGGCATCGGCCTCGCCATCGCCCGGCGGCTGGCGGCGGAGGGCGCGCGCGTCGCC
>DASSTK010000359.1:0-7511 GCA_035707945.1 Sphingomonas sp. | reverse complement strand
TCCGCGATTCCGCCGTTCCCTCGCCCGCGCTTCGCCGCTACAGCGCTCGGCCATGACCGCACTCGCCCCCAAGCCCTGGATCGACGCGATCGCGCCCTATGTGCCCGGGCGCGCCACCACCGACAGCGGCGCGAAGGCCGCCAAGCTCTCGTCCAACGAGAATCCGCTCGGCACCAGCCGCCAGGCGCGTGAGGCGTTCGCCGCCGCCGCAGGCTCGCTCGATCGCTATCCGGACGCCGCCGCCGTCGAACTGCGCGAAGCGATCGGGGCGCATTACGGGGTCGATCCCGCACGCGTCATCCACGGCACCGGATCGGACGAGGTGCTCCACCTCGCCTGCGGGGCCTATGCGGGGCCCGGCGACGAGGTGCTGTTCGTGCGTTACGGCTTCTCGGTCTATCCAATCGCGGCGCGGCGCGTCGGCGCGACCCCGGTGGAGGCGCCCGATGTCGATTACGCGACCGACGTGGATAGCCTGCTCGCCGCCGTGACGGAGCGGACGCGGGTGGTGTTCATCGCCAATCCCAACAACCCGACCGGCACCTATCTGCCCCGCGCCGAGCTGGAGCGGCTGCACAGGGGATTGCCCGCCGATTGCCTGTTCGTGGTCGATCAGGCCTATGCCGAATATCTGTCTCCGCAAGACGATGACGGCGCCTTCGCGCTGGCGGGAAGCGCGCCCAACATGCTCGTCACCCGCACCTTCTCCAAGATCTTCGGGCTGGCGGCGGAGCGGATCGGCTGGGGCTACGGCCCGGCCGAGGTGATCCAGGCGATGCACAAGATTCGCGCGCCCTTCAACGTCACCACCGCCGGCCAGCAGGCGGCGATCGCCGGGCTGAAGGCGACGGATTTCGTGGAGGCGAGCCGCGCGCACAACGAGCAGTGGCGCGGCTGGCTGGCGGACGAGATCGGCAAGCTCGGAAACGCCGGCCTGCGCGCCGTGCCCTCCAAGGCCAATTTCCTGCTCGTGCTGTTCGAAGGCCGGGTGACGGCGGAGGAAGCCTATGCGGCCCTCATGGAGCGCGGCTACATCACACGCTGGCTGCCCGGCCAGGGGCTGCGACATGGGCTTCGCATCTCGATCGGCACCGAGGAGCAGACCCGCGGCCTCGCCGCCGCGCTGCGCGAAATCGTGGACGGCTGATGCTGCCTTTCTCGCGCATCGCCGTCATCGGGCTGGGGCTGATCGGCTCCTCGATCACGCGCGCGGTGCGCGAGCATATGCCGACGGTGCGACTCTCCGGCCATGACGCCGATCCGGCGGTGCGCGCGCGGGTCGCCGAACTGGGGCTGGTCGACGATCTCGCCGACAGCGCGGGCGCGGCCGTCACCGACGCCGATCTGGTGCTGCTCTGCGTGCCGCCGCGCGCGATCGGCGCGGTGGGGCGCGCGATCGCCGCCGATGTGCCGATGGACGCGATCGTCTCCGATGTGGGCTCGTCCAAGGCGGGGGTGCTGGCCGAGCTGGTCGCGGCGCTGCCCGGGCGGCAGGTGATCCCCGCCCACCCCGTCGCCGGAACCGAGAACAGCGGGCCGGATTCGGGCTTCGCCAGCCTGTTCCACGGCCGCTGGTGCATCGTGACGCCGCCCGAAGGCGCGGACCCTGTGGCGGTGGAGCGCATCATCGCGTTCTGGCATCGGCTGGGTTCCGAGGTGGAAACGATGGACGCCGAGCATCACGATCGCGTGCTTGCCGTCACCAGCCATCTGCCGCATCTGATCGCCTACACCATCGTCGGCACCGCTTCCGATCTGGAGGAGGTGACGCAGAGCGAGGTCATCAAATATTCGGCGGGCGGCTTCCGCGATTTCACGCGCATCGCCGCCTCCGATCCGACGATGTGGCGCGACGTGTTCCTCTCCAACAAGGAAGCGGTGCTGGAGATGCTCCAGCGCTTCACCGAGGATCTGACCATGCTCCAGCGCGCGATCCGCTGGGACGATGGCGACAAGCTGTTCGATCTCTTCACCCGCACCCGCGCCGTCCGCCGCTCGATCGTCGAGCAGGGCCAGGATGATCCCGCCCCCGATTTCGGGCGGAAGCACTGAGCCTCTCCCCAGGCAAGGTGACGCCGCTCTTCACCGGCTCGGGCAGCCGGTTACGATGGATCGGACGCGCGCCGGAAACAGGGCCGCGATTGACACCGCCCCGCCCTCGCCCCTAGCGCGCGAGGCATGGAGCATGACGCGCGGTTCGGCCCTCGGCGGAGCGTCACCCTGCCCGGGCCGCTGGCGCTCGACGGCGGGCAAAGCCTCGCGCCCGTCACCATCGCCTACGAAACCTATGGCGCGCTTAACCCCGATCGCGCCAACGCGATCCTGATCTGCCACGCCCTGACCGGCGACCAGTATGTCGCGAGCGAGCATCCGCTGACCGGCAAGCCCGGCTGGTGGACCCGCATGGTGGGCGAGGGCAGGCCGATCGATCCGGCCCGCCACTTCATCGTCTGCGCCAATGTGCTGGGCTCGTGCCTCGGCTCCTCCGGCCCGGCGAGCGCGGCGGCGGACGGCGCGCCCTACGCCATGCGCTTCCCCGTCATCACCATCCGCGACATGGTGCGCGCGCAAATGCTGCTGATGGAGCATCTGGGCGTGCCCGCCTGGGCGGCGGTGGTCGGCGGATCGATGGGCGGCATGCAGGTGCTGCAATGGGCGGCCTGCTATCCCGAGCGGGTCCGCTCGGCGATCGTGATCGCGTCCACCGCGCGCCATTCGGCGCAGAACATCGCCTTTCACGAGGTCGGCCGCCAGGCGATCATGGCGGACCCGAAATGGCGCGGCGGCGCTTATTACGAAAGCGACGATCCTCCCGCCGCCGGCCTTGCCGTGGCGAGGATGGCGGCGCACATCACCTATTTGTCCGAAGCGGGGCTGACGGAGAAGTTCGGCCGCCGTCTGCAGGGGCGCGAGAGCAAGACCTTCGGCTTCGACGCCGATTTCCAGGTGGAAAGCTATCTGCGCCACCAGGGGATCAGCTTCGTCGATCGCTTCGATGCCAATTCCTATCTCTATATCACCCGCGCGATGGACTATTTCGGTCTCGCCGAGGAGCATGGCGGGCGTCTGGCCGAGGCCTTCCGGGGCAGCAAGGCGCGCTTCTGCCTCGTCTCCTTCGATACCGACTGGCTGTATCCGACGCGCGAATCCCGCACCGTGGTGCAGGCGCTGAACGCGGCCGGGGCGGCGGCGAGCTTCGTCGAGCTCTCATCGCCCTTCGGGCATGACGCCTTCCTGCTGGACGCCCCGGAGCTCAACCGGGTGGTGGACGGCTTCCTGCGGGCGGGGGGGCTGTGAGGGGGCGGGCGAATACCCCTCTCCCCCTTGGGGGAGAGGGAGGGGCCCGCCGCCGCAGGCGGTGGGAGGGTGAGGGCACGCACAAATGTGGCGCCACGCCTCTCACGTCATTCCCTCACCCCGACCCTCTCCCGCAAGCGGGAGAGGGAGAATGAGCCTCCGCCCCGATCTGGCGATCATTGCCGATCATGTCGCGCCGGGGAGCCGCGCGCTCGATGTCGGCTGCGGGGACGGGGCGCTGATGGCGGCGCTGCGGGACAGGCATCAGGTCGACGCGCGCGGGATCGAGATCGACGCGGCCAATGTCGCCGCCGCCGTCGCGCGGGGTCTTTCGGTGGTGCAGGGGGACGCGGACGTCGATCTCGCCGGCTATCCCACCCAAGCCTTCGATTACGCCATCCTGAGCCAGACGCTCCAGACCACCCGCGCGCCGGACAAGGTGCTCGACGAGCTGCTTCGCATCGGCGCCCGCGCCTTCGTCTCCTTCCCCAATTTCGCGCACTGGCGGGTGCGGCTGTCGCTGCTGTGGGGCGGGCGGATGCCGGTGACTCGCACGCTGCCGATCGCCTGGTACGCCACCCCCAACATCCACCACGTCACCATCGACGATTTTCGCGCCTTCCTGAAGGAGCGCAGCATCGTGACGGAGGGCGCGTGGTTCCTGGCCGGCGACCGGCTGACCAGCGCGGCGGCGGCGAACTTCCGCGCCGAACATGCGGTGTTCCTGATCCGACGGGGCTGACGCCGCTTCGGTCCGTTCGCCCCGAGCGAAGTCGAGGGGTTTGGCTGTGTCTCGACTTCGCTCGACACGAACGGAGTGGGAAACCGATAACCTCCAGCCGCGTCTCAGCCCTCGCCGGTCGCCGCCCTGCGCTGACCGCCCCACAGCACCGCCTGGGCGACGGTGGTGTGCTCGCCGTTGAAGCTGATCGCGGGCGAACCGTAGAGCGTGTAGCCCATCGCCAGCGCCTCGGAAACGCGGCGGCAGAAGGCGTCGTCGTCCTTGCCGGTGAGCAGGCGATAGACGAGCTTGCCCTCGGGCGGCATGCTGGACATGAGCGTTCCTCCTTTCAGATTATTTGTCCGTTCGCCCTGAGGAGCCGCTGAGCCTGTCGAAGCGGCGTCTCGAAGGGCCCTTCGAGACGGGCCTTCGCCTCCGCTCAGTCCCTCCTCAGGGCGAACGGATCGGACGTTAGCCGCGTAAGGTTGCGCCCAGCTTGGCGGCCGCGGCGACGATCCGGTCCGCTATGCCTTTGAGCTCCGCGTCGGTGAAGCTTTTGTCCGTCGGTTGCAGCACCACCTCGATCGCCAGCGACTTGCTGCCCTCCGGCACGCCCTGGCCGGTGAAGACATCGAACAGCGCCACCTCCGCGATTGCCTGCCTGTCCGCGCCGGCGATGGCGCGAATCAGCCTGTCGGCGGCGAGATCGGCGGGGACGAGGAAGGCGAAATCGCGCCGCACGACCTGGAGCGCAGAGGGCGCATAGGCCGGGCGAGCGCGGCCCGAGTCGCGCTTGGCCGGGATCGCGTCCAGATAGATTTCGGCCGCCACCGTCGGGCCTTCGACATCGAGCGCGTCGAGCGTTTCGGGATGAAGCTCGCCGAAGCGGGCGAGGATCAGCTTGGGGCCGAGCCCCAGCGCGCCCGAGCGGCCCGGATGCCAGGTGTCGCCCGCCGGGCCGACCAGTTGCAGCCGGTCGACCGGCGCGCCTGCGGCGGCGAGGATCGCCAGCGCCTCGGCCTTGGCGTCATAGGCGTCGGCGGGGCTCGCCTTGCCGCCGCGCCAATCCCGCCCCTCCGCCTCGCCCGCGATCAGCAGGGTGAGGGTCGGCCGTTCGGCGTCGGCGAAATAGCGGCGGCCGAGCTCGAACAGGCGGACGGAGCGCTCGCCCCGATCCCGGTTGCGCTGGGCGGCGCGGGCGAGGCCGGGGATCAGCGACGGGCGCATCACCTTCAGATCCTCGGAGATCGGGTTGGCGAGCGCCCAATCGCCGCCGCCGAACGCCGCGGCTTCCTTCTCCGAGATGAAGCTCCACGTCACCGCCTCGGCGAAGCCGCGCGCGGCGGCCGCGCGGCGCGCCTTGCGCTCGATCCGCTGCTCGGTCGTGGCGGTGGGCTTGGCGACGCCCTCGGCGCGGGGCAGCGGGGTCGAGGGCAGCTTGTCCAGCCCCTCGATGCGGATCACCTCCTCGACGAGATCGGCGGGGCCGTCCACATCGCGCCGCCAGCTCGGCGCGGTGACGGTCCAGTCCGCCGCGACCGTGAAGCCGAGCCGCTCCAGGATCGCCTTCTGCCGATCGGCCGGCACGTCGAGCCCGCCGAGCGTGAGGATGCGCGCCGGATCGAAGGCGATGGTGCGCGGCGCGAGCGGCGGCGAGCCCGCGCGCGTCACCGCGCTCGCCCGGCCGCCGCAATGATCGAGCACAAGCCGGGTGGCGATCGCCAGCCCCTCGTCGAGGAAGGCCGGGTCCACCCCGCGCTCGAACCGCTGGCGCGCATCGCTGGTGAGGCCGAGCTTCTGGCCGGTGAGCGCGATACGGTCGGGATCGAACCAGGCGCACTCGATCAGCACGTCGGTCGTGCCCTCCGACACGCCCGAATGCTCGCCGCCCATGATGCCGCCGATGTCGTGAACTCCAGCATCGTCGGCGATCACCGTCATCGAGGGATCGAGCGCATAGGTCTTGCCGTTGAGCGCGAGCATTTGCTCGCCCTCCCGCGCGCGCCGCGCCACCAGCGGGCCGGAGAGCCTGGCGCGGTCATAGACGTGGAGCGGGCGGCCGAGGTCGATCGAGATGAAATTGGTGATGTCGACCAGCATCGAGATCGGCTTCTGGCCGATCGCCTTGAGCTTGGCCTGCATCCATGCGGGCGCGGCGCCGTTGACGACGCCGGACACCGCCTGCGCATAGAAGGCGGGGCAACCCTCGGGATCGTCCGTCCGCACGTCCGGCGCGGGCTCGTCGCCGGGGATCGGCTCCAGCGAGGCCATGCGATAGACGTCCGCCAGCGGCTTGAGCGCGCCCAGCCCGGCGGCGGCGAGATCGCGGGCTATGCCCCGCACGCCCATGCAATCCTGCCGGTTGGGGGTGATGGCGACATCGAACAGCGGATCGTCCAGCCCCGCCCATTCGGCGTAGCTCGCGCCCACCGGCGCGTCCTCCGGCAGCTCGACGATGCCGGCATGGTCCTCGCCCAGCTCCAGCTCGCGGAACGAGCACATCATGCCGTTCGATTCGACGCCCCGGATGGCGGCGACCTTGAGGGTCATGTCGGGGCCGGGCACCCACGTTCCCGGCGCGCCGAAGATGCCGACCAGCCCCGCGCGCGCATTGGGCGCGCCGCACACCACCTGCGACGGCCCTTCCCCGGCGTCCACGACAAGCACCTGCAGCTTGTCCGCCTGCGGATGCGGCGCGGCGGTGAGCACGCGGGCGATTTTGAAGGGGCGAAGCACGTCCGCCGGATTGGAGACGCTCTCCACCTCCAGCCCGATACGGGTCAGCGTCTCCGCCACCGTCGCGGCGTCGGCTTGCGTTTCGAGATGCTCCTTGAGCCAGGACAGGGTGAACTTCATTTGCTGTGATCCGTCACCCCAGCGAAAGCTGGGGTCTCGTTATGGTGAGAGCGGTCCTCCGTGGCCGGGAGGCCCCAGCTTTCGCTGGGGCGACGGGGTATGTTCATGCTCCCACTCCTCCGCTCAGCGTGGGCACGTCGAGCGCGGCGAAGCCGTAGTGGCGCAGCCAGCGGAGATCGCCGTCGAAGAAGGCGCGCAGATCGTCCATGCCGTATTTGAGCATCGCCAGCCGATCGATGCCGCAGCCGAAGGCGAAGCCCTGCCACTCGTCCGGATCGAGCCCGCAGGCGGCGATCACCCTGGGGTGGACCATGCCGGAGCCCAATATCTCCATCCAGCCGTCGGACTCGGCCCCGCCGATCATCCGCCGCCCGGCCTTGTCGCGGGTGTAGCCCACGTCCACCTCGGCCGAAGGCTCGGTGAAGGGGAAATAGCTCGGCCGCATCCGGAGCACGATGTCGTCGCGCTCGAAAAAGGCCTTCACGAAGGTTTCCAGGGTCCATTTCAGATGACCCATGGTGATGCCGCGATCGATCACCAGCCCTTCGACCTGATGGAACATCGGCGTGTGGGTGGCGTCCGAATCCGAACGATAGGTCCGCCCCGGCGCGATGATGCGGATCGGCGGCCTGCTCCC
>DASSTK010000358.1:0-3552 GCA_035707945.1 Sphingomonas sp. | reverse complement strand
GCGCTCCTCAGGCGGCGATACCCCTCCACCGCGCTCCGCGCGGTCCGCCTCCCCCCGCGGGGGAGGATTGGATGGCGGGAATATCGCCGTCCAGGGCCGCGCCCATATCCGCTACGCTGGGGCCGACAGCATGATCGAGGTTCCGCTCGGCGGCGTCGCTGAGATGCGCGCTTCTTTCGAGGAACGCCACTGCGCCCGCTTCGGCTTCGTCGGCGAGGGGCGGCTGATCCTCGACATGCTCCAGATCGAGGCGGTCGCCCGTTCGGAGGAGACGCCCGCTGCGCTCGCCGCACCGGAGGCGAAAGGCGAGCCGCGCCCCCGCGCCGAGGCCGAATGCTTCCTCGCCGGCGAAGCGCGCGGCGCCCCGCTCTATGATCGGGCGGACCTGCCGGCGGGCTGGTCCCGCGCGGGCCCGCTGCTGATCGTCGACGCCGTATCCACCACCGTCGTCGAGCCGGGCTGGGGCGTCACGGTGGACGGGCAGGGCAATCTGATCCTCGCCCGCGCCGCGCCCCGCGCCGTCGCTCAGGCGGGCGGCGCCGCACTCGATCCGGTGCGGCTGGAGATTTTCTCCGGCCTGTTCATGGCCATAGCCGAGGAGATGGGCGCGGCGCTCCAGCACTCGGCCGCCTCGGTCAACATCCGCGAGCGGCTCGATTTCTCCTGCGCGATCTTCGATGCCGAAGGCAGCCTGATCGCCAACGCCCCGCATATGCCGGTGCATCTCGGCTCGATGGGCGAGAGCATCCGCACCATCATCGCCAACCGCCACGGCCGGATGCGGCCGGGCGAGGCCTATGCCCTCAACGATCCCTTCCACGGCGGCACCCACCTGCCGGACATCACCGTCATCATGCCGGTGTTCGTGGGCGAGGATGACGCGCCCGCCTTCTTCGTCGCGGCGCGCGGGCATCATGCCGATATCGGCGGGATCAGCCCCGGCTCCATGCCGCCCGCCAGCACCAGCATTTGCCAGGAAGGCGTCATCCTCGATGATGTCGCGATCGTGGAGGACGGCCGCTTCCTGGAAGCCGAGGTGCGCGCGCATCTCGGGCAGGGGCCGTGGCCCGCGCGCAACCCGGATCAGAATATCGCCGATCTCCAGGCGCAGGTCGCCGCCTGCGCGCGCGGCGCCGCCGAGCTTCGGCGCATCTGCGGGGATTATGGGGCGGAGGTAGTCGCCGCCTATATGGGCCATGTCCAGGCCCATGCCGAGCAGGCGATCCGGGCGCTGATAGGGCGGCTCTCGGACGGGCGCTTCGCCTACGCGATGGATTCGGGCGCGGTGGTGAAGGTGGCGGTGTCGATCGACCGTGCGGACGGGAGCGCCGCCGTCGATTTCACCGGCTCAAGCCCGCAGCTCGCCGACAATTTCAACGCGCCGCGCTCGATCGTGCGCGCCGCCGTGCTCTACGCCTTCCGCACCCTGCTCGACGAGCCGATCCCGATGAACGACGGCTGCCTCAGGCCGATCCGCATCGTCGTGCCGCAAGGCTCGATGCTCGATCCACATCCGCCGGCCGCGGTGGTGGCCGGCAATGTCGAGACGAGCCAGGTGGTGACGGACGCCATCTTCGGCGCGCTCGGAGCGCTGGCGGGCTCGCAGGGGACGATGAACAACTTCACCTTCGGCAACGCCCGCGTCCAATATTATGAAACGATCGCGGGCGGCGCGGGCGCGGGGCCGGACTTCGACGGCGCGAGCGCGGTGCAGACGCACATGACCAACAGCCGCCTAACCGATCCCGAGGTGCTGGAGACGCGCTTCCCGGTGCTGCTCGATCGCTTCGCCATCCGGCGCGGATCGGGCGGGGAGGGCGCGCATCGCGGCGGCGACGGCACGGTGCGCGTGATCCGCGCGCGGGAAGCCA
Organism: Sphingomonas sp.; assembly: GCA_035707945.1. Taxonomy (GTDB): domain Bacteria; phylum Pseudomonadota; class Alphaproteobacteria; order Sphingomonadales; family Sphingomonadaceae; genus Solisphingomonas. The sequence continues at coordinate 1,681 of DASSTK010000358.1, read as the reverse complement.
TGAGCGCCGGCATCCTCGCCAACCGCCGCCGCGTGCCGCCCTTCGGCCTCGCCGGGGGAAGCGACGGCGCGCCGGGCCGCAACTATGTCGAGCGCGCGGACGGCGCGATCGAGGAACTCCCCGCCACCGCCGCCGTCACGCTCGCGCCGGGCGACCGCTTCGTGATCGAAACGCCGGGCGGCGGAGGCTATGGCGCGAAGGGGAGTCAGCCCTGATACTGCCTCAGCCCCATACGTGTTCCGGGCGGCAGCCCCATGGCACGCCCTTCGGCTTCGCTCAGGACGAACAAAGGAAGGATTCCAGGGCCGAGCTCGATCAAGTTGAATCGTCATGCTGAACTTGTTTCAGCATCCATCGTGGCGCCTGGCGCGATCCTGCATCTGGCTCTTCCCGCCAATGCCGGTGATGATTCGACCAGGGACCCTGAAACAAGTTCAGGGTGGCGGTTGTGTAAGGTGGATCGAGTTCGACCTTGGGCATACCCTGAAGCGGAGCCGCATCTGATGTGGGTGCTGGCCGGGATCGGCGTCATCGTCCTCGGCTTTCTGTTGCGGTTCAATCCCTTGCTGGTCGTCGCCGCGGCGGCGGCCGTGACGGGGCTCGCCGCCGGGATCGATCCGCTCACCCTGCTGGCGGCCTTCGGCAAGGCGTTCAACGAATCGCGCTACGTCACGATCGTCTGGATCGTGCTGCCGGTGATCGGCCTGCTCGAACGCTACGGCCTCCAGCAGCGCGCCCGCGCGGTGATCGCGCGCTTCGGCCGGGCGACGGCGGGGCGGCTGCTGATCGCCTATATGCTGTTCCGCCAGTTGACCGCCTCGATCGGCCTCACCTCGATCGCCGGCCCCGCGCACACCGTCCGCCCGCTCGTCGCCCCGATGGCCGAAGCCGCGGCCGAGCAGCAGGCGGGCGCGCTTGACGAGGCGATGCGCGAGCGGGTCAAGGCGCTGTCGGCCGCCACCGATAATGTCGGCCTGTTCTTCGGCGAGGATATTTTCCTCGCGATCGGCTCGATCCTGCTGATGAAGGGGCTGCTCGAGCAGTTCGGCATCGATCTCCAGCCCTTCCAGCTTTCGGTCTGGGCGATCCCCACCGCCATCGCCGCCTTCCTGATCCATTCGACGCGGCTGCTGCTGCTCGATCGCGGCCTCCGGCGTAAGGCGCGGACGGCCGCCGCTCCGGCGGAGGTCGAGGCGGCATGATCGGGCTCGGCTTCGTCTATGTCGTCGCGGGCGCGTTGTTCGCGATCTACGCCTTGCTGAGCCTGATCGACCGACGCTGGCCCAACGCGGTGTTCTGGGCGCTGTTGGCGCTGAGCTTCCTCGCCGGGGACAGGATCGGCGATCTCGCCAACGGCTGCCTGGTGATCGGGCTGGTGGCGATGGCGGGCTTCGGCCTGATGCGCCCGCCCCAGCCCAGCGACATGAGCGAGGAGGGGCGGGAGGCGGAGGCGGTTCGCAGGCGGGATTGGCTGTTCGGCCCGATCCTGATCGTGCCGATCACGGCGCTCGCCGGCACGCTCGCCGCCAAGGAATGGCCGGACGTGATCGATCCCAGGCAGGGCACGCTGGTGTCGCTCGCGATCGGCGTGCTGATCGCGCTGGCGGTCGCCTGCGCCTGGTTGCGCCCGCGACCCGCCACGCCGTTCCGCGAGGGGCTGAGGCTCATGGATTCGGTCGGT
>DASSTK010000357.1:0-7961 GCA_035707945.1 Sphingomonas sp. | reverse complement strand
GGTGTAGGCGGCCTCGGCGAAGGCGATCGGCTCGCGCGGCGCGCCGTCTTCGGCGGCGGCCATGATGTGCGGATTGCCCTCGATCCGCTCGATCCAGACAAAATGGCGCGCGAATGGATGCGTTTCGGTGATGAAGCGGCCGGGGCGATACGGGATCCACGGCCGCCAGTGCGCGCGGCCCGGCCGGGCGGGCGAGGCGCGCATCAGTTTGAAATCTTCCGCGCCGTCGGCATTGGTGCGGATCACGAAATCCGGCCCCCAGTCCGCCGCCTCGTAGATCACGCCCGTCTCGCGCGGCTCGATCAACACCGGCGGCCGATCGAGAGCGTCGGCGGCGAGGAAGCGCATCTCGCTGGTCACGTCGTTCCAGCAGCGGATGAAGACGAAGCGGCGCGATGCGCTCAGCGTCACCTCCATCAGAAAGCCGGGATCGGCTTCCTCATGGACGAGCGCATCAGGCCCGCCGCGCGCCGGGCGGCGATAGATGCGCGCGGGGCGGCTGCTCGCGTCCCGCCACGTCCAGAACAGCCAGCGCGAATCGGGCGAGAAGGCGAAATCGCCGAACGCGCTTTCCGGGCCGCCGGGCAGGATTTCGCCCGTCTCGAGATCCTTGACGCGGATGGCGAACTTCTCCGCCCCGGTCACATCCTCGGCCCAGGCGAACAGGCGCTGGTCGGGGCTGTGGGTGGGGTTCTTCACCGCGAAATAGGCGTGGCCCTTCGCGCGCGCCTCGACATCGAGCAGCAGCGTCTCCGGCCCGCCCTCGCGCGGACGGCGGAGATAGCGCGGATGCTGTGCGCCCGGCGCATAGCGGGTGAGATAGGCCCAGCGCCCGTCAAAATCCGGCGGCGGGGTGGGCGAAGGCGCGGTGCGCGCCCGCATCTCGGCGACGAGCTTCGTCTGCAGCGGCTCGGTCGGCGCGAGCACGGCGTCGCAATAGGCGTTCTCCTTCTCCAGATAGGCGCGGATCGCCGGATTGAGCGCCGAAGGATCGCGCCACACCCGCTTCCACTCGGGATCCTTGAGCCAGGCGTAATCGTCGACCCGCACCCGCCCGAGTTGCTCGATCCGCAAGGGGCGGCGTGGCGTCACCGGCGGAATCGGCCGTTGCCCTCCGCGCGGCAGCGGGCCTCGCGCCGCGGCCAGCACCAGCGCCAGGCCGCTCCCCAGCAGCGCCTCGCGCCGGGTCATGCCGCCGCCTTCACCCGGCGCTTGGCCTTCTCCATCGCGCGGCGGGACTGGCGCTTCTTCCACCAGACATAGAGACCTGTCACGCACATCTCGGCGGTGGAAAGCCCGAGCAGGAAGATGATCGCGACCCCCAGCCAGCCGATCACCTGCCCGCTGTGCAGCGGATAGAGCGCGCGGCCGAGCTTGCGGCCGCCGCTGTCATGATAGGGGTCGTCGGCATAGACGAAACGCCCGTCCGCTCCGCCGAGATAATAAGTGACCGGCCCCAGCCAGCGATAGGTCACGCGCCCCGAAGGCGTGAACATCACGCCGTAGAGATCGCGATCGGGCGCGTAGCTGAGCGAAGCGGCCTTCCAGTCCAGCCCGCGCCGCCCGGCATCCGCTCGTCCGATCGCCAGCGCGCGGGCGAAGCCGATCGGACGGGCATTGTTCGGGGCGGTCGCCGCCTTGTCGAACGGAGAGGGCAGGGCGGGCGAAACCGCCTGCACCGCCGGCGTGAAAGCCTCGTCGAAGAAGTTCATGCAGACCGATGTGAAGGCCAGCGCCATCGCGCCCACCAGCAGCCACAGCCCGCTCGCGCGGTGGAGATCGAGCAGCAGCCAGCGCAGCCGCCCGCGCCAATCGATCTGCCAGCTTCGCTTCCATTTGCGCCAGAACGGCCCCTTGGCCGGGAAGGTGAGATAGAAGCCGACGCCGTTGCCGATCAGCCAGCCCAGCGCCGCGATCCCCATCACCCAGCGCCCGATCGCGCCCGCGAGCAGGGTGTAATGGAACTCGTAAATGCCCTGGACGATGTGGCGGCGGCCCCAGCCCGGCCCGTTCAGCCGCGTGCCGACGAGCCGGCCGTCGCCGGGATCGACGAACGCCTGATCGAAGCCGAGCGCCGCATGGCCCGGCGCCGCCTCGACGCTCGCCTCGATCGTCCGCCCGGTAGGCACGGCAAGCGGGAAAGCGGTGACGCGAAGCCCGGGATGCGCCGCCTCGAAGCGCGCCATCGCGTCCACCGGCGCAAGCGCCCGGCCCATGCTCGGTCTATCGAACAGCTCCGGATTGATCGCCGCGTCGATCGCCTTGTCGAAGCACAGCACGCAGCCCGTCACCGCCGCCAGGAACAGGAAGAGCAGGGTGACGAGCCCCATATAGCGATGCACACTCGTCCAGAACTGCCGGGTCCGCGCACTCGCCATTGCCGTACCTGATCTCTTGGCCGCCTTCGATCGGCCTATCCTAATGACGGGCCTTCAGCGAAGGGATATAGGATGGGCCAAACACCGTCTTGAACGGGCTGGCGACAGCGATGGCTTACGACGGCGATCGCGCCAATGCAGCGCCTCATTCCTCGATGTTCGCGAGCGGTCGGTATATCGGGTCGCCGAAATTGCGCATGGCGGCGATGAAGGCGCGCGTGATCGGCCCCGGCTCCGATCGCGCGCGGGTGGCGTAGCAGATATGCGCCGGCCCCCAGAGGCTGAATCCTTCGATCGCCTGGAACCTCTTCCGAAATGTCGACGTGTTCGCATAGGATGCGGCGACCACGCCGAGCGCATCGGAGCTTTCGACGAGGCGGCCGACCACCGGAAAGTAATCGATGATATGGACGCGTTTGCGCCAGTCGATGCCCTGGCCATCGTAGAGCGATCGGATGAGGGCGCCGTAAGGGCGCGATTCCGAAGGTGACACGATCTCGTATCGGGCGACCTTATCCCGGGTGATGGGCGTTTCGGCCAGTAATGGATGCCCTTTGCGGCCGAACAGGACGGCCTTCAATTCCCACAAGGGATGCTGCGTGAAATCAGGCCATTCGGCGAAGGCGTCGCCGAGCCCGAGGACGATATGGCGACAGCTGCTGGGGCCAGAAGGTCGTCTATGGGGCGGGGCTGACCGGCCGCAGGGGGCGAGGGCGTGGTCTGCGCGGGCAGCGTCACCGCGCCGGACTTCGCAGAACGCTTCGTCGGCGCCGCGATCGGGCGGTTCGGCGGGCTCGACATCATCGTCAACAATGCCGGCTATACCTGGGACAACGTCATCCAGAAGATGACCGACGAGCAATGGCATGCGATGCTCGACTGCCACCTGACCGCGCCGTTCCGCATCCTCCGCGCCGCGCAGCCGGCGATCAAGGCGCTGGCCAAGGCCGATGCGGAGGCCGGCCGGCGGAGCCTGCGCAAGGTCGTCAACGTCTCGTCGATGGCGGGCCTGTTCGGCAATGCGGGCCAGGTGAACTATGCCGCCGGCAAGGCGGGCATCGTCGGCATGACCAAGACGCTGGCGAAGGAATGGGGACGGCTCGGCGTCACCGTCAATGCCGTCGCCTACGGGCTGATCAAGACCCGGCTGACGGCGAGCGCGGCCGAGGGCGATACCGTGACAATCGAGGGCCGCGACATCAAGGTCGGGGTCAATCCCGGGCTGATGGCCGCGATGGAGCAGATGATCCCGCTCGGCCGCGCCGGCACGCCTGAGGAAGCGGCGGGCGCCGTCTATCTCCTCTGCATTCCCGAATCCGACTATATCAGCGGACAGACGCTGATGTGCAGCGGCGGGCTGACAGGGTTCTGAAGGCCCGCGCTTTTGGCTGGAGCTCCATAGAGCCGCAGGGGGGGCGCTGGATTTGGGCTTTCCGCTCACTCCCCCAGCGACAGCGTCGTGTCCGCCAGCGCGAGGCGGACCAGTTCGCTCATCGTCGCGTGCGCGGCGGGGGCGTCCCCGGCGGCGATCGCTTCATAGAGCGCGCGGTGATCGGGCAGCGGATCGCGCGGCAGCTCGCGCTTGCGCTGCTTGAACAGGGTCGTCCAGCTCACCGCCGCGCCGATCGAGCTGGAAAGCGAGAGCAAAGCGGGGTTGCGCGTCGCCTCCAGGATCGCATCGTGGAAGCGCTGGTCTGCGGCGCGGCCTTCGGGCATGGCGAGGCCGTAGCGCGCCATCTCCTCCAGCGCGTGGCCCATGCGGGCGAGATCGCGCCCGTCGCGGCGGCGGGCGGCGAGCTCGGCGGCGGCCGGCTCGACGATCATGCGCAGCTCGAACAGGGCGCGGATGAAATCCTCGCTCGGCTCGCCCTCGAACATCCAGGCGAGCACGTCGGGATCGAGCAGGTTCCAGCGCCGCTGCTCGCTGACCCGCGTGCCCGTCTTGGGGCGGCTTTCCACCAGCCCCTTGGCGGCGAGCATCCGGATCGCTTCGCGATAGGCGCTGCGCGAGACGTTCAGCTGCTCGGAGAACTCGATCTCGCCGGACAGGATGTCGCCCGGCTTGTAGCGCCCGGTGACGATCGCCACTCCCAGATCGTGCGCGATCGTTCCGTGAATCCGAAGCGGCGCATGCCCCGCGCCCGTCCCCTGCGCCTTCATGTTCGTTCCGACCGTGCGTGCCACCCAGGTTCCTCTCACATGTCCGACAGCGACTATGCTGGTGCGACACCCGCTTGTCGAGGCCGCGCCCTTTGCGGAGGGCGCGATCACCAGCCCGGGCAATCCTTAAATGTCTTGCAAAAATATCACTCCGCGCGCGGCGGAGGATCAGCCTGCGATGGAGAGGGAATTCGGCGCCGGCTCATCGTGGAAGGGCTCCGCCTCCTCGCGAGCGGCGCGCAGGAAAGCGTCGGCGACATGGCGGAGCGGGCCGCGATCGACGTCGCATTCGCCTGCCGCGATCAACTCGGCGAAGCGCCGATAGACGCCGCGATATTCCGCCTCGGGCTCGAGCGTCTGGGGCGCGCCGTCGATGCTGAGCGCCGCGCCGCCGCGCGAGAGCAGCAGCAGGCCCTCGTCCGTCTCGACGCGAATGTCCCAGATCTGTGGGCCGGTCTGACGGAAATCGAACTCCGCCTCGATCGGCGAGCCCTCCACCGTTTCGAAGGCGAGGTTCGCCGCGATCGGCGCGCCGCAGTTGGAGGGGAAGGCGAGCGTTCCTTCGCGCAGGAAAAAGGGCGGCAGGATGCGGGTGGCGATCGACAAGGCGTTGATCCCCGGATCGAACACGCCGAGCCCGCCCGGCTGCCAGATCCACGCCTGCCCCGGATGCCAGACGCGCGCATCCTCCTTCCAGATGATCGCGGCCGAACGGATATGCTTGCCCTTCAGCCAGGCGCGCGCGGGCTCCACCGCCGGGGCGTGGCGGCTGTGCCAGGAGGCGAACAGGGTGAGGCCCTTGGCGCGCGCCCGATCGAGCAGCGCCTTCACCTCGGCCAAGGTCGCGCCCGGCGGCTTTTCGAGCAGCACATGCTTGCCGGCGTCGAGCGCGGCGCGCGCCGCCTCGAAACGGGCCTGCGGCGGCTGGCACATCGCCACCGCCTGAATCGAGGGCTCCGCCTCCAGCATCGCCTCGACGCTGCGATAGGTCGCGCCCTTCGGGCTGTCCCCCTGAAGGCTGGCGGAGCAGATCAGCTCGAAATCGGGCGAGGCGAGAAGGGTGGGGAGATGCTGGTCGTGCGCGATCTTGCCGAGCCCGACGACGCCGATGCGGATCGCCATCTAGAGCACCTTCACGGAAACGGGCAGCTCGTCCGCCACCGCGATCGCGTTGCGAACGGGCAGGCGGAAGGGGGCTGCCTCGATCTCGAATATATCGCCCGGCCGCGTCCTCACGCCTTCGCTGAAGGAGAGGGTGGCGGTGCCGAAGAAATGGACATGGATATCGCCGGGCTTGCGGAACAGCGGATATTTGAAGTGGTGATGCTCGAGATTGGCGATGCTGTGCGACATGTTCGCCTCGCCGGAGAGGAAGGGTTGCTCCCAGATCGGCTTGCCGTCGCGCAGGATGCGGCTGACGCCGCGCACGTCGCCGGGGAGATCGCCCAGCAGCAGCTCGGGGCCGAGCGACGCCTGGCGCAGCTTGGAGTGGGCGAGCCAGAGGTAATTGCCGCGTTCGGTGACGTGATCGGAAAACTCGTTGGCGAGCGCGAAGCCTAGGCGGACGGGCGCGCCGTCCTCGCCGATCAAATAGATGCCCGCGATCTCGGGCTCCTCGCCGGCGTCGAGCGCGAAGGCCGGCGAGGCGATCGACTTGCCCGGAGCGGCGATCTGGCTGCCGTCCCCCTTGTAGAACCATTCGGGCTGTGCGCCGACCGCGCCGGGGCCAGGCTTGCCGCCCTCGACGCCCATCAGGAACATCTTCATCGAGTCGGTGGGCGCGGGGTTCTCGACCGCCGCGCGGTGCATCTTGTCCCGCCCCTCGGCCGAGCCGAGATGGGTGAGGCCGGTGCCGGTGAGCCAGAGATGGGCGGGATCGGGATGATCGACCGGGGCCAGCAACTCCACCGTATCGAGGTCGACCGCCTCGGCGGGGCCGGCGGCCTTCGCCGCCTCGGCGAGCGTGCGCCCGGCGGCGAGTGCGGCGCGGGCGAGTTCGAGGGTGCTCGCGATTCCGGGCAGGCGGCGCGCGATGCCATCCTCTCCGACGAGCGCGACATGCCGCTCGCTTCCACTGCGATATTGAACGATCGACAGACTCAAGCGCCTCTCCTCTCGCGCCACATGACGGGGCGTGGTTGATCCATTAGTCAGACAAATTGCGCTTAGCAGGCGTCCCCCGAAGGAACAAGCCGTGCGGTTCCGCCGCCCCGCGGCCCTGCTTGCTTTACCTCCTCGCCGCGCTAGGCTGATCCGAAAAGGGGGAGGAGAGGGGGAGATGGCGAGCCGGATCGAAACCGCGCGGCCGCCCGCGACCCGGCTGGGGCGCGTGGTGGCGGCGAGCATGATCGGCACCACGATCGAATGGTATGATTTCTTCGTGTACGGGCTCGCCGCCGCGCTCGTCTTCAACAAGCTGTTCTTCCCCTCCTTCGATCCGCTGGTGGGCACCCTGCTCGCCTTCGCCACCTATGCGCTGGGCTTTGCGGCGCGGCCGGTGGGCGGCATCGTGTTCGGCCATTTCGGCGATCGCATCGGCCGCAAGCGGCTGCTGATGCTGAGCCTCGTTCTGATGGGGCTTTCCACCGCGCTGATCGGGTTCCTGCCCTCCTATGACCGGATCGGCATCTGGGCTCCCTTGCTCCTCATCCTGCTCAGGCTGATCCAGGGCTTCGCGGTGGGCGGCGAGTGGGGCGGCGCGGTGCTGCTCGTCTCCGAACATGGGGACGCCGCGCGGCGCGGCTTCTGGGCGAGCTGGCCTCAGGCGGGCGTGCCTGCGGGCAATCTGCTGGCCGCCGGCGTGATGGCGCTGATCGCGGGGCTGGTGAGCGACGCAGCGTTCACCGCCTGGGGCTGGCGCATCGCCTTCCTGCTCTCGGTCGTGCTGGTGGCGATCGGCTGGTGGGTGCGCTCCGCCGTGCCCGAACCGCCGATATTCGAGGAGCAGCGCGCCGAAACCCCGCCCTCGCGCTGGCCGGGGCTGGACGTGCTGCGCGAGGCCCCGCGCGGGCTCGCGATCGGCGCGGGGCTCCGGATCGGCGAGAATATCGTCTATTACATCCTCACCGCCTTTTCCGTGACCTATCTGACCGAGGTGACGGGGCAGGGGAAGGATATCGCGCTGGTCGCGCTGCTGATCGGCGCGGCCGCCGAGTTCGTCGCCATTCCGCTGTTCGGCATCCTTTCGGACAGGATTGGCCGCCGCCCGGTCTATGCGCTGGGCGGCTTCGGGCTGGTGGCGTGGATCTTCGCCTTCTTCGCGCTGCTGAGGACGGGGAGCCCGGCGGCGATCGTCGTCGCGGTGATCGGCGGGCTGATCCTCCACGGCGCGATGTACGGGCCGCAGGCCGCCTTCATCGCCGAGCTGTTCCCGACGCGGCTCAGATATTCGGGCGTGTCGATCGCCTACCAACTCACCTCGAT
>DASSTK010000356.1:0-2901 GCA_035707945.1 Sphingomonas sp. | reverse complement strand
TCACGGCACCGCCTTCGAAATCGCAGGCAGGAATCTGGCTAATCCCGGCGCGATGATCGCGGCGATCCGCATGGCGGCGGAGGCGGCGGCGCGACGCGCGGCGGCGGCGTGACCACCCTCCCCGCGCTGCCTCCCTTGCGTGAGGTGATCGCGCGGCACGGGCTCAGCGCGGAGCGCGCGCTCGGCCAGAACTTCCTGCTCGACGAGCAGCTGCTCGATCGCATCGCGCGCACCGCGGGCGATCTGGAGGGCCGCACCGCTTATGAGGTGGGGCCGGGGCCGGGCGGCCTCACCCGCGCGCTGCTCCGCGCCGGCGCGACTGTCGTGGCTGTGGAGCGCGATCGGCGCTGCCGGCCCGCACTCGCCGAGCTGGCCGAGGCCGCGCCCGGCCGGTTGCGCGTGATCGAAGGCGACGCGCTCGCGATCGACGAGGCGGCGGCAACAGGCCCTGGCGCGCGCGTCGTCGCCAATCTGCCCTACAATGTCGGCACCGCGCTCCTCACCCGCTGGCTGGAGGCGGACCCGTGGCCGCCCTGGTGGGCCTCGCTCACGCTGATGTTCCAGAAGGAGGTGGCCGAGCGGATCGTGGCGAAGCCCGGCGGCTCCGCCTATGGCCGCCTCGCTGTGCTCGCCCAGTGGCGATCGACGGCGCGGATCGCGCTTCCCGTCCACCGCTCGGCCTTCGTGCCGCCGCCCAAGGTCATGTCGGCGGTGGTGCATATCGAGCCGAAGCAGGCGCCCGCCGGGGTCGATCCCGCGCGCCTCTCCGCCCTCACCGCCGCCGCCTTCGGCCAGCGCCGCAAGATGCTCCGACAGAGCCTCAAAGCCGTCCCCGGCGCGCTCGATGCGCTGGCCGCCCTCGGCATCGCCCCCGAACGACGGCCGGAGACGCTCTCTGTGGATGAGTTCGTGGCGCTGGCGCGGATGCTTTCGTCGCACGCGTTTCGAAAGCTGCTCCTGGAGGAAGAGCGTTAAATCAAGCCGTTCGCCCCGAGCGCAGTCGAGGGGCCAAGCCGGCGCAGACGAGGCTTCCCGGCTACGCTCGTAGCGGCGCCTCGACTTCGCTCGGCACGAACGGATGGAGAGGATACTGCGCCGAAGCCCTACTGCGGCTTGCTGGTCGCCGCTTCCTGGCCCTTGGGCGGCACCTTGTCGGAGGCCTGGGCGGTCTGGATCGCGGGCGGCGGCCCTTTGGCGATGTCTGCGGCGAGCTGGGTCGCGGGCGCGCACTCCGTCTTGCAGAGCGTCTTGATGCGGGCGAGCACGTCCTTGGCGCGGTTGACGGCCCCGCGCTGGACCAGCGCGCTCCCCTCGCCGCCCAGCGCGGCGAGATCGTTGGGGTCCATCAGCAGCGCGTCCTTGTAATAACGGATCGATTTGCCGGGCAGCTTCTGCGCCTGCGCCACCTTGCCGAGCGCGACGAAGGCGGCGCGGTTCTTCGGGTCCGCCACCACCGCCGCCTCCAGCGCGTCGTTGGCCTCCTCGTAATTGCCGGCGGCGAGCGCCGCCTCGCCGGTCCGCATCTTGGCGAGCGACAGCGGATTGATCTGATCGTCGGGGCGCTGGCCCACGCCCGCGCTCGATACGGTGAGCAACGCGAGCGAAGCGGCGGCGGCGACAGGCAGGAAACGCATCAGGCTCTCCGAAACACTCTTCGCCGCACCCTCTAGCATGGCGCGATCAGCTCCGCGAAGAAAAAGCCGTCCGTGCCGTCGTGCGCGGGCGTGAGGATCGCGCCCGGCCCACGCGGCCGCCCGATCCTAAGTCCGGGCGTTCCGGCGCGCCAGCCGGGATGGCGGCCGAGGAAGGCCTCCGCCTGCCTCGCCCCCTCCTCATCGAGCAGCGAGCAGGTGACATAGGCGAGCCGCCCTCCGGGGCGGACCAGCGCTGCGGCGAGATCGAGCAGGCGCGCCTGCAAGGCGGTCAGCCGCGCCAGCCGCTCCGGCGTCAGCCGCCAGCGCGCCTCCGGGTTGCGCCGCCAGGTGCCCGTGCCCGAGCAGGGCGCGTCGACCACGACGAGATCGGCTTGTTCCCTCCAGTCGCCGAGCGCAGCGGCTTCGCGATTCGGATCGAGCAGCCGCGTCTCGACGATGGCGGCGCCCGCTCGCCCGGCGCGCGGCGGGAGGCGGGAAAGGCGCGCGCGATCGGTGTCGCAGGCGAGGATATGCCCCTCGTTTCCCATGGCGGCGGCGAGCGCGAGCGTCTTGCCGCCCGCGCCGGCGCAGAGATCGACCACCCGCATCCCCGGCTCCGCCCCGCACGCGGCGGCGACGAGTTGGCTGCCTTCGTCCTGCACCTCGATCAGCCCTTGCGCGAAGGCGGGCAGCGCCTCGACCTGCGCGCCTTCGGGCAGGCGCAGGCCGTCCGGGCTGTGCGGAGTCGGGATCGCGCCTTCGATCGCCACGGAGTCGCGCGTCGCCTTGAGCCGGTTGACCCGCACGTCGAGCGGCGCCCGCCCGGAGAGCCCATGCCCGGAGAGGCGATCGGCCAGCCAGCCCGGCATCTCGGCCGCCGGCGCGCGCGGCTCGTCGGCGGCGATCGGCGCGGGCGCGTGGGGCGAGCCGTCGAACAGCGCCGCCAGCTCGGGCCGGTCTCCGGCGAGCCCGATCAGCGCCGCCCGGCCGTTCGCCGGCCGCTCGCCCGCGCGCCGGATCGCGGCATAGACCAGCTCGCGCACAGCGCGTCGATCCTTCGAGCCCGCATAGCGCCGCGCCTTGAAATAGCGCTGCACGATCACATCCGCCGCCGCCCCCTGATCGCGCGCGGCGGCGATCACCTCGTCGAGGATTTCTATCGCCGCCTGGGCGCGGGCCTGGGGGGTCACGCCTCCCCCTCCCGCTGGCGGGAGGGGTCGGGGGTGGGCCTGTGGGTTCGGCCGGGCGATTCCTTCGATAACGGGGG
>DASSTK010000355.1:0-3131 GCA_035707945.1 Sphingomonas sp. | reverse complement strand
AGAGCCGGGCGAGATAGGCGACATATTCGGTGCGGATCTTGGCGAGCTTGGGATCGTCCTTCAGATAATAGTCCCGATCCGGCAGACCCAAGCCGCCCTGCGCGAACTGGGCGATATAGGCGCTCGGATTCTTGTCGTCCGGCGCGATGTAGGTGGTGAACAGGTCCGGCACGCCCATCCGGCCAAGCCTGGCGAGCTCGGCGGCGAGCGCGGGCTTGTCCTTGATCGCCGAGATCTCGGCGAGCCAGGGCTTGATCGGCGCGATGCCCTTCTTGTCGGCGGCGGCCTCGTCCATGAAGCTGGCGTAGAAGGCGCCGATCTTGCTGCCGGGCTGCTTCTCCGATTCCTCCAGGATCGAACGGGTGCGCTCCAGCGAGAGATCCTGGAGCTTGTGGAACATGCCGTAGCTGGCGCGATCCGCCGGGATCTGGGTGGTCTTCATCCAGTCACCGTTGGCGTAATCGTAGAAATCGTTGCCGGGCACGATCGACTTGTCCATGCCCTTCTCGTCGAAGCCGAAGCTGCCGTAGGTCGGCTTGCCGGCGACGGCGGGCGCCGCGCCGTTGGGCACCGCCTGAAGGAAATCAGCCGGTTGGGCGGCGACGGCCGCTCCGGCCAGCATGGTGGACGCCAGAAGCGCGATCGCGGGAAGACGCATTTTGGGAAAGCCCCTCTCTTATAGGTGTATGACCCCTGCATAGCAGCGGAAGGGCCGACGGCAAGAGCCTCCGATCGGGGCTCTATTCGCCGGGCTTCCCTCCATCCCCGCTTCCGCCTAGTCTCCGCGCCCATGCAGTTCCTCAAGACGCTCTTCTGGGTGGTGGTGGCGGTGGTCGCCGTGATCTTCGCCATGCGCAACTGGACGCCGGTGAAGGTCAGCCTGTGGGGCGGCCTGCTGGTGGAAGCCAAGCTGCCGGTGCTGATCCTGATCGCCTTCCTGATCGGCTTCCTGCCCACGTTCGCGGTTCACCGCACGACGCGGTGGCGGTTGCGCAAGCGGATCGACAGCCATGAGCGCGCGCTTGCCGACATGCGCGGCCTCGGGCAGATGGGCGCGCCCGTCGCTCCGGCGGCCTCCGTCTCCCCCGAACCCCCGGCGCAATCGTGAACCATTTCCGCTCCCCGATCTTCGTCGCGCTCGACACGCCCGATATAGACCACGCCAAGGCGATCGCCGCCCGCGTGCATCACCATGTCGGCGGCCTCAAGCTCGGCCTCGAGTTCTTCGCCGCCAACGGCCGCCCCGGTGTGCGCGAGATGGCGGGGCTCGGCCTGCCGATCTTCCTCGATCTCAAGCTCCACGACATCCCCAACACGGTCGGCAAGGCGATGCAGGCGCTGGCCGTGCTGGAACCGGCGGTCGTCACCGTACACGCCGCCGGCGGGCGCGCGATGATGGAGGACGCCAAGGCCGCCGCGCCGCAGGGCACCAAGGTGGTGGCGGTGACGATGCTGACCTCGCTCGACGGCGACGATCTCGTCTCGGTGGGGCTGGACGGAGACGTTCACGGCCAGGTCGAGCGGCTGACCGGCCTCGCCCGCGAAGCGGGGCTGGACGGGGTGGTCTGCTCCGGCGCGGAGGTCGCGGCGGCGAAGCGGCTCTGGCCCGAAGGCTTCTTCGTGGTGCCCGGCGTCCGCCCCGCCAACGGCGCGATGGGCGACCAGAAGCGCACCGTCACCCCCCGCCAGGCGCGCGATCGGGGCGCCTCGATCCTCGTCGTCGGCCGTCCCATCACCAAGGCCGAAGACCCCGATCTCGCCGCCCGCGCGATCGAGGCGACGCTGTAGAGATGGCCTGAATGGCGGGGGAGGCGGCGCGCAAGTTCCATTACCGCACTACCACGCTTGCGCAGCCTGCTCCCCGGCCTACATCGCCCGCCGATGCACGATCTTCCGCCCCTCGCCATCCGCGCTGCCGTCCCCGCCGATCTCGATGCGCTGCATCCGCTGATCGAGCGCGCCTATCGCGGCGAGAGCGCGCGGGGCGGGTGGACGCATGAAGCCGATCTGCTCGAAGGTGAGCGGATCGATCGGGCGACGCTCGCCGCCCTGCTCGACGATCCGGCCGAGCGGCTGCTCACGGCCGAGCGGAACGGAGAGCTGATCGGCTGCGTCCGCGTCGCCGATCTTGGCGGGGGACAAGCCTATCTCGGGCTGCTCTGCGTCGCGCCGGAGCTTCAGGCCGGCGGCGTAGGCCGCGAACTGATCGCAGCGGCCGAACGGACCGCCCGCGACACGTTCGGCGCGAAGGCGATCGAGATGACGGTGATCGAACGCCGCGCCGAGTTGATCGCTTACTACCAGCGCCGCGGCTATGCGCTTTCGGGCGAGCGGCGGGATTTCCCGATCCCGATGAGCCCGCCCCTGTTCATGGCCGTTCTGGCCAAGCCGCTCGACTGACGCGCCGTCCTGCGGCAAGGACGCAGCCGCCATGCCTGTCACCGCCAAGATCTGCGGGCTCTCCACCCCGGAAGCCGTCGACGCCGCCGTTCGCCACGGCGCCAGCCATGTCGGCTTCGTATTCTTCCCCAGGAGCCCGCGCGATATCGAGCCCGCGCGCGCAGGGCAGCTCGCCACGCCCGGACGGACGGGGCGGATCGGCGTGTTCGTCGATCCGGACGACGCGCTGCTGGTCCACGCCGCGGCCGCCGCGCGGCTGACCGGGGTTCAGCTTCACGGGGCCGAAAGCCCCGAACGCTGCGCCGTCATCCGCGATTGGCTGGGGCTGGAGGTGTGGAAGGCGGTCCCCATCCGCACCCGCGCGGATTGCGAGGCCGCGCGTCGCTACAAGGGCGCGGCGGATCGCATCCTCTACGACGCCAAAACGCCGAAGGGCACGCTGCCCGGCGGCATGGGCCTGCGCTTCGACTGGCGACTGCTGGACGGCTTCGATCATCCGCTGCCTTGGGCGCTTTCGGGCGGCATCACCGAAGCCAATGTCGCCGAGGCGGCGGGCGTCACCGGCGCACGTCTGGTGGATATTTCCTCCGGCGTGGAGAGCGCGCCGGGCGTCAAGGATGTCGACAAGATCGCGGCCTTCTGCCAAGCGGTCGCGCGGTTATGACCATCGCCAACAGCCTCCGCTCCCAGCCCGACGCCGAGGGCCATTTCGGCGCGTTCGGCGGCCGCTA
>DASSTK010000354.1:0-2676 GCA_035707945.1 Sphingomonas sp. | reverse complement strand
AGGGGCGGGCGTGGCGGTCGCCGCCGGGCAATCTGATCGCCAGCACGCTGGTGCGGCTGCGGCCCGGCGATCCGCCCGCGCCGACCCTGGCGCTGGTCGCGGCCGTGGCGCTGGCCGAGACGGTCGAGGCGTTCGGCGTCCGGCCGACGATCAAATGGCCCAATGATCTGCTGGTCGACGGCGCCAAGCTCTCCGGCATTCTGCTCGAGCGTGCGGGGAATGCGGTGGTGATCGGCTTCGGCGTCAACCTTGCGCACCATCCGGACGATCTCGATCGCCCCGCCACCAGCCTCGCCGCCGTCACCGGCGCCGCGCCTGATCCCGACGCCTTTCTGGTCACGCTCGCCGAAGCCTCCGCCCGCTGGCTCGGCCGCTGGCGAGGAGAGGGGCTCGGCCCCGTCCGCGCCCGCTGGCTGGAACGCGCCCATGCCGCCGGCAGCGCGCTCACCGTCCATCTGCCCGACGGCGTGCTGGTGGAGGGGCTGTTCGAGGGGCTGGACGAGGGCGGTGCGCTCAGGCTTCGCTTGGCGGACGGAGCCGTCCATGTCATTCACGCCGGCGACGTTTTCCTGATCCGGGACTGACCCCATGCTGCTCGCCGTCGATGCCGGGAACACCAATATTGTCTTCGCGCTCGTCGAACCGAACGGGGACAGGCCCGTCATCCGCGCACGCTGGCGCATCGCCACCGATCCGCGCCGCACGGCGGACGAATATGCCGTGTGGCTGCACCAGCTCCTCACGCTCGAGGGGCTGAACCGATCGGACGTGGAGGCGGTGATCATCTCCAATGTGGTGCCGCGCGCGCTCCACAATCTCGAGGTGCTGGCGAGCAAATATTTCGGGGTGGATGCGCTGATCGCCGGCCGCGCGCCCGTCGAATGGGGCATCACCCTCGATGTCGACGAGCCGCAGAATGTGGGTGCGGACCGCGCCATCAACACCATCGCCGCGCACGCGCTCTGCCCCGGCGATCTGATCGTGATCGATTTCGGCACCGCCACCACCTTCGACGTGGTGGATTATGCCGGGGCCTATAAGGGCGGAATCATCGCGCCGGGCATCAACCTTTCGCTCGACGCGCTGGTCGCCGCCGCCGCCCGGCTGCCGCGCGTCGCCATCGACGTGCCCGAAGCCGAAGGCGTGATCGGCCGCACCACCCAGGATCAGATGATGATCGGCATCTTCTGGGGATATGTGGCGATGATGGAGGGGCTGGTCGCGCGGCTGAAGGCCGAGATCGGCCGCCCGGTGACAGTGGTGGCGACCGGCGGGCTTGCGGCGCTGTTCGATACGCATACATCGGTGTTCGACCGGGTGGAGCCCGATCTCACCATCACCGGGCTGGCGATGATGTATCGCCGCCTCACCCATTCCAAGGAAACTGCATGACCATTCCCGGCGACGAGCTTCTGTTCCTGGCGCTCGGAGGCTCGGGCGAGATCGGGATGAACGTGAACCTCTACGGCTGCCGCGGCAAATGGCTGATGGCGGACCTGGGGGTGAGCTTCGCCGATCCCGCCTATCCCGGCATCGACGTGGTGCTGCCGGACCTCGCCTTCATCGAGGAGCGGGCCGAGGATCTGCTCGGCCTCGTGATCACCCATGGGCATGAGGATCATATCGGCGCGATTCCCTATCTGGCGCTCGATCTCGGCGTGCCGATCTACGCGACGCCCTTCACCGCCGGCCTGATCCGCGCCAAGCTGGACGAGGAGGGTTTGGCCGATCGCGTGCCGGTGCGGATCGTGAAGATCGGCGAGACGCGCGAGTTGGGGCCGTTCAAGGTCAAGTGGGTGCCGCTCGCCCATTCGATCCCCGAGATGAACGCGCTGCTGATCGAGACGCCGTTCGGCCGCATCTTCCACACCGGCGACTGGAAGCTGGACGAGCAGCCGGTGATCGGCGAGCCCGCCAGCGCGGCGGCGCTGAAGGCGATCGGCGACGAAGGACTGCTCGCGCTGCTGGGCGATTCGACCAACGTGTTCAATCCCGAGCCCTCCGGCTCCGAATCGAGCGTGCGAGCCGATC
Organism: Sphingomonas sp.; assembly: GCA_035707945.1. Taxonomy (GTDB): domain Bacteria; phylum Pseudomonadota; class Alphaproteobacteria; order Sphingomonadales; family Sphingomonadaceae; genus Solisphingomonas. The sequence goes on along the minus strand of DASSTK010000354.1, from coordinate 645 downwards.
TGGAGAAGTGGGTGGGGGCGGCCGAGGGGCGGACGCTTGTCACCACCTTCGCCTCCAATGTCGCCCGGCTTCAGACGCTGGGCCAGGTGGCGGTGGCGACGGGGCGGCAGGTCTGCGTCGCCGGGCGCTCGCTCGATCGCATCATCAAGATCGCCCGGGACGCGGGTTATCTCCCCGATTTCCCGCCGACCGTGGATTTCGATGCGGCGATGCGGGCGCCGCGCAAAGAGCTGATGATCATCGCCACCGGCGGCCAGGGCGAGCCGCGCGCGGCGCTCAGCCGGATCGCGCATGACAGCCACAAGCTGAAGCTTTCCGAAGGGGATACGGTGCTGTTCTCCTCCAAGCAGATACCGGGCAACGAGGAGGCGATCGGCATCGTCCAGAACGCGCTCGCCGCGCGCGGCATTCGCATGGTGACGGAGCGGCAGGCGCATATCCACGTCTCCGGCCATCCGGGGCGGCCCGAGATCGAGCGGCTCTACGGATGGCTCAAGCCCGAGATCGTGGTGCCGGTGCATGGCGAACAGCGCCATATGGCCGAGCATGCCCGCTTCGCCGCCTCGCTCGGCGTGCCGCGCCAACTCGTCCAGAAGAACGGCGATGTGGTGCGGCTCGCGCCCGAGGGGCCGGCGATCATCGGCC
>DASSTK010000353.1:0-3407 GCA_035707945.1 Sphingomonas sp. | reverse complement strand
GTGACGCGGGACGAGGGCGGCCTGCGCGTGGCGGTGGCCGAGGGCGCGGTGCTCTACAATCCGAAACGCGAGGCGGTGCGGATCACCGCGGGCGCGGTGCTGCGCGAGCGTCCGGGCGCGAACCAGATGACGCTGGGGCAGATCGATCCGGCGGGAGTCGGCGGCTGGCGCGACGGGCGGCTCGCCTACCAGTCCGCCCCGATCGCCACCGTCGCGGCCGATCTCACCCGCAGCCTGGGCGTGACGATCCGCGCCGCGCCGGAGGTCGCCGCGCGGCCCTTCACCGGCGTCATCGCCACGCACGGCGACCGCGCCCGGCTGATCGCCGATCTCGGCCCCCTGCTTGACGTGAAGGTGCGGGAGGACCACGGGGGGGTGCTGTTGACCGCGAAGGCCATGCAGCCCCGATCCTGACCGTGCCGTTCCCCAGCCGCTTCCTGTTCGGAGTAGCCGCGATCGCGCTGGCCGTCGCGCCCGCCGAGGCGGGAATGCGCCGGGCGATCGCGATCCGGCCGGGCACGATCGGCCAGGCCATCAGCGAACTGAGCCGGCAGACCGGCGCCAGCATCCGGCTTGCCGAGCCGAGCCTGTGGCGGACCCCCGCGCGCGGCGTGCAGGGGCGGCTGACGGTGAAGGAGGCGCTGGAGCGGATCGTCGCCGGATCGGGCGCGCGGGTGCTGGCGCTGGGCGGCGACGGCTGGGAGATCGCGCCGCCTTCCCCCCGCTCCCGGCCCCGCGTGGAGGAGGTTTCCGATCCGCTGCCCGCCGCCGCGGCCGGCCCATCGCCCGCGATCATCGTCACCGCCAGCAAGCGGGGCACGCGGCTGGGCGATTATCCGGGCAGCGTGACGATCCTCTCCGGCGAGACGCTCGGCTTCGGCGGGGGTGGGCCGGCCGACAGCGACGCTATCGTCAACAGCGCCGCCGACGTCACCTCCACCCATCTCGGGCCGGGGCGCAACAAGCTGTTCGTGCGCGGCATCGCCGATTCCGGGCTGGTCGGGCAGAGCCAGGCGACGGTGGGCGAATATTTCGGCGACATACGCTTGAGCTACAACGCGCCCGATCCCGATCTGAAGCTCTACGACGTCTCCTCGGTCGAGATACTGGAGGGGCCGCAGGGCACGCTTTACGGCGCGGGGTCGCCCGGCGGCATCATCCGCATCGTCCCCAACGCGCCGGTGCTCGATCGCTTCGAGGGGCAGGCGAGCGGCGGCGTCACCAGCACGGCGCACGGCGATATGGGGGGCGACGCGGCGCTGACGCTCAACCTGCCGATCGCCACCGATCGCATGGGGCTGCGGCTGGTCGGCTACGGCGCGCATGACGGCGGCTATATCGATGAGCTGGGCGGCCGGAAAAACATCAACGCGGTCGATACCGTCGGCGGGCGCGCGCTGCTCAAGCTGGACGCGGGCGACGGCTGGACGGTGGAGGCGGGCTTCGCCGCGCAGGACATCAACGCCGCCGACAGCCAATATGCCGATCGCGACACGCCGCCGCTCACCCGCCGCAGCCATCTCGCCCAGCCCTATGACGACGCCTATCGCATGGCGGCGCTCACCATCGTCAAGGATTGGGACGGGCTGCGCTTCACCTCGTCCAGCGGCTGGGTGCGCCAGGGGATCAGCGAGCGTTTCGACGCCACCCAGACAACCGGCCAACCGCGCCTGTTCCGCCAGTGGACGCGCACCCGGATGCTTTCCACCGAGAACCGGCTGGCGCGGCCGATGGCGGACGGCTGGGGCTGGGTCATGGGCGCGAGCTATGTCGTCAACGACGCCCGCATCCGTCGGGCGTTCGGCGCGCCGGGCGAGCCCGTCCCCTCGCCCGGCGTGGTCAACCATGTCGAGGAGGGCACGCTCTACAGCGAGCTGTCGGTTCAGCCGATCCGGGGGCTGACGCTGACCGGCGGCGGGCGGCTGACCCATTCGCGGCTCTCCGGCCATGCGCTCGATCCGGCGAGGCCGATGTACGCCGTCGATTTCAGGACGCAGCGGGCGCGATCGGAAACCAAGCTGCTCCCCTCGGCCTCCGCCTCGATCGAGCCCGCGCCGGGCCTGATTCTGTTCACTCGTTACCAGCAGGGCTTCCGCCCCGGCGGGCTGGCGGTGGGGGATGAGCTGGTCCGCCGCTTCCGCTCCGATCGCGTCGCCACCACCGAGCTGGGCTTCCGCTACGGCCACGGCGGGGAGAGCGCGCTGAGCCTCGCCGCCTCGCTCGCCTATACCCGCTGGGACGACATCCAGGCCGATTATCTCGACAGCCTGGGCCTGCCCGTCACCACCAATATCGGCGACGGGCGGATCTGGTCGTTCGACGCGCGGGTGGGCTGGGCGCCGGTGCGGGGCCTGAGGCTGGACGCCTCCTTCATCTACAATGACGGACGGCTGACCCGGCCGGACGAGACGCAGCTCCGCTTCTTTCCGCTCAACGCCCTCATCGCCGCGCTGCGTCAGCCGCTGCCCAACGTCGCCGAATATGGCGGCCGGGCAGGCGTGCGCTACACGAGCCGGATCGGCGACGGCATGAGGCTCACCGCCGAAGGCTGGGCGCGCTATATCGGCAAGTCCCGCCTCGGCGTCGGCCCCATGCTGGGAGGGATGCAGGGCGGCACGGTGGACACCGGCCTCTCGCTGCGGCTGGCGCGCGGGCGCTACGGCCTCACGCTTTCGGCCAGCAACCTGCTCGACACCGTGGGCAACCGCTTCGCGCTCGGCACCCCGCTCGACATCGACGGCGACAAGATCACCCCGCTCCAGCCGAGAACGATCCGGGTGGGGTTCGATGTGGGGTTTTGAGCCGAACTCGATCATTTTGAATCGTCATGCTGAACTCGTTTCAGCATCCAACGTGGCGCTTGGCGCGAACCCTGATCTGGTGACCAATGCCCAACGTAGCGAGCACACGACGATGGACCCTGAAACAAGTTCAGGGTGACGGTTGTATAAAGTTGATCGAGCTCGACTCGAGCTGATCCCAACCCAGTGCTCCTGCGAAAACAGGAGCCCAGGGATATCAGGCGACGCCCATCGCCGCCTGGGCTCCTGCTTTCGCAGGAGCACGAAGGATAAAAAGCTCCCCATCAAGGCAGCGTGCGGACGTCTCCGTCTTGGGAATGACGGTGGGGGCGGAGTCCCTTCCCCATCGCAGCCGAGAGAAGGGGTTTCATGCGCAATCTGTTCGCTTCCACTTGCCTGACCACGATTGCGTTCGGGCTGATCCTTCCCCCCACGGCCCGCGCCGCCACCGTCACCATCGACTCGGCGAAAACGACGCCGGTGGCCACCGCCACCGCGGACAACGGCGCGCCGGCCGATATCAGCATCACCGACAAAGGCTCGATCAAGCCGACATCCGGCGCGGCCGTGACCATCGACAGCAACAACAGCGTCGCCAACGCGGGC
>DASSTK010000352.1:0-10195 GCA_035707945.1 Sphingomonas sp. | reverse complement strand
GAGGAAGCTTGCCCGGCTGTTCGTCATCAAGACCAAGTTCGAGGCGTTCGTCATCATCTACGCGCTCGGCCTCGGCGCGGTCGAACGCGGCATCCACTATCTGCACGAATATCCGGGGCTGGGCGGCAAACTGCTGTTCGCGGTCTGCCCGATCAGCGTGTTCATGGCCGGCGCGCGCATCCTCGATTCGGTCGAGCGAAGCTCGCGCGACTGACGGCGCAGCGGTTCAGCTTCGATACGCGAGCGATCAAAACAGCAGAAACGCCGCCCCGCAACAGGCGACGAACGCCGTCGCCAGCCCGACATCCACCAGATCGACCCCGCGCGCCGTTTCGGGCTTGCCGCATGAACAGGGGAGCTTCACCGCGCCGGCGTCGGGGCAAACCACCCAGACCGCACCGGTATCGTTGCATCGCGGGCAATGCGGCTTGCCGGCGATGCGGTGCAGCACGCGCGCGGAGGCAGCGCTCGCCCCCGGCGACCGCAATGCATGCGGCCCATGTCGCTGATGACCATGCACATGCGCCATCGCCACCTCTCCTGACCAGCCGTTCGGCCGGTCGCCGGGCGCCGCCGCTTTCGGGCGCTTCGCCCGAGTCGCATGATATGCCTGTCCCCGCCGCTCCGCAATGAGGTGTCGGCACGATCATTGCAGCGTGTAAAGATAGGCCGCGATGTCCCTGCCTTCGCGTTCGCCGATCCGCTGGTCGGGCATGCCGTTGCCGGGGCTGACCTGCTGCGGATGACGCAGCCAGAGAATCAGGCTGGCCGGATCGTTCGGCAGGCGGCCGGCGATTTCCCCGCGGCGCGCGAAGCCGTCGAGAGGCGGGCCGACGCGGCCTCGCGCGCCCGGAATGCCGGGAATCTCATGGCAGGCGCCGCAGCCACGACGCAGGATCGCCTGCCTGCCGGCGCGAAAATCGCCCCCGGTCAGTTGTGCCGCAGTCGTTTCGGCGCGACGCGTGCTCTGGTGATGCTGGACCATGATCGACGCCACGCCGCCGACGAACACCAGCCCGACCAGCAGCAGGAGATAGCGCAGGCTAGCGGACATCGGCCAGCTTCCACCCGGTCACCATCCGGTGGACGATCAGCAATGCGGCGACAGTATGGACCAGCCCGCCCGGTATCCACATGATCAGCCCGGCGAGTTGCTGGTCCTGTGCGGGGCTCAGCCCCAGAAGATCGAGGCCCGGCCGGGCGTAAGGCGCGTACCACGGGCTTTCGGAGAAGGCGAGCAACGCACCGAGCGCACCCGACGCGATCGACGTGGCGAAAAGGCACAATATGGCGAGGGCGCAGCGTCGATAGGCGTCCACGTCGCCCTCGCTCCGCCGAAACATCGCCGTCCAGAACCACAGCGCAGTCCCGAGGAAGCAGAGATGCTGGACGACATGCCAGCCCCGACTGGCCAGCGCGAGATCGAACAGCGGCGGCGCGTGCCAGAGCCATAGCGTGGCGGTCTGCAACAGCGTCGCCGGAATGCAGGCGGTCAGCCATCGCCGCGTCGCCGCGATCGGCCGGCTTGCGAAGAAGCCGCGAAACGCCCGGTGCGCATCCGGCGGAAATGCCCAACGCATTATCGCGAGCGGCTCCGCGAGCACCAGCAGCGGCGGCACCACGAGCATCAGCAACTCGTGCTCGATCATGTGCAGCGCGAAAGAATGTTCGCCGGCTTCGTGCAGCGGCGAGACGAGCGCGCCGAACAAGGTGACGAGCCCCAGCGCGAAGGACAGTGCCCGGCCGCGCAATGCAACCGTTCCTGCTCCACCACGCGAGGCAAGCCGGATCCAGCCCGCCGCGAACAGGGCGGCCGCAACCAGCATCGGCACGAGAATCCACGGATCGAAGGTCCAGCTCAGCGCGCGCATGACGGCACGATCAGCGTGGCGAGCGTCTGAAACAGGATGGCCAGCGCGAAAACGCCGGTCGAGAGCAAGGCGACGCGCGCGAGCCAGCAGACGACACCGCCGATCCCCTCCCCCTGCACGCGCGCCTGTGGCCAGGCGATCCACGCGGCGACGGCGCAGATCAGCAGGCTCAATCCGCCCCAGAGCGGCCCCAGCCACGGCCGCCCGGCCACACAATCGATGTGCAGCGGACCGCCGATTGCTTGCTGGAACACGAACCATGCCGTGAACGGCAGGACGAAGGCGATCCACGGCCGCGCGCGATTCGGGTCCCGGTTCATGCCCACCTCGGCAACCAGTAGAGCAGGACGTAGATCGGCAGCCACGCCATCACCACGAAGCTCCAGTAATTGGCGTTGTCGGTGTCATCCTCGAATTGATCGTCGCCGATGACGTGCGTGTAGAGCCACAACGCCTGGACCGCGGTATCCCCCACGTCGGTCACGATGTGAATGGTGTGGAGCACCATCAGCAGCCACAGAACCGAGCCGTAGGCGTCGTGGTCCCAGCGCACGCCCAGGTGATGGAGCTCGAACCACCGCACGACGATCAGGGCCAACCCGATCAGCGTCATCGCGAGCACACCCCGGCGCGTTTCGCGCGCGCGGCGGAAATGCGCCTGGCGGTGGACCCACCAGTTGGGCAGCTCGCTCAGCAGCAGCCCGGCGGTGAACAGGGTGCTCCATGTAAGACCCGGCAGCGCGTCGCCGGCGGGCGGCCAGCCCGGGCTGATGCTGCGGATATAGAGATAGACGCCGATCGCGAGCATGAACCCGGTGCCCTCGATCACCATGAACCCCAGGTTGCCCCACCACACCAGATGGCGCGCGCCATGCTCGCTGCCGGGCAGCGCCGAAAGGTCGCCGACGATGCGGACCGGGCGCGGGGTCATTCCGGTCTCCTCGCCAGCGGTCCGCTCGTCGCCCGCTGGCGCGTTGGCCAGAACCAGATTGTCAGCGCCATGCCGATCGGCACCGCGCCGATCGGCACCGCCCATGCGGTGAAGATGCTGCCGACGAACATCGCGGCCACCGCCAGCGCGCCGACAAGCGGCCAGATCGACGGGCCGACGCTGTTCTGGCGATATTCGGGAATCGCCTCGACCGCCGAGGTGACGAGCAGCTCGCGCCGGTCGAGCGGCAGGCCGTCCATCGCCGGCAGCGCGCCCTCGCGCCACAGCGGCGCCGGGCTTTCGACCACCGGCGTATAGGCGAAATTGTAGCAGGGCGGCGGCGACTCGCACGCCCATTCGAGCGTCGGCGCCTGCCACGGGTCTGCGCCGGCGCGCCGGCCGAACCTCAAGCTCAGCACCGCGTTGGCGACCATCACCAGCCCGCCCGCCACCGCCAGCGCCGACCCCAGCGTGGCAACCAGGTTGAGGGCGCCCCAGCCCATTTCCGGTCCGTAGGTGTAGATGCGGCGCGGCATCCCCTCCAGCCCCAGGATGTGCATCGGGAAGAAGCCGACATTGAACCCGCCGACGATCAGCACGAAGGCGACCGTGCCCCAGCGTTCGGACATCAGCCGTCCGGTCGCCTTGGGATACCAGTAGCAGAAGGCGCCGAGCAGCGGGAAGATCGCCCCCCCGATCAGCACGTAGTGCAGGTGCGCGACGACGAAATAGGTGTCCGTCAATTGCAGGTCGAGCGGCGCGGCCCCCGTCATCACCCCCGACAAGCCGCCGATCACGAAGGTCAGGATGAAACCGATCACCCACAGCATCGGCGTCCGGAAACGCGGCCGCCCGCTCCAGATCGTCGCGGTCCAGCAGAAGATCTGCACGCCGACGGGCAACGCGATCGCCATGCTCGCGGCGGTGTAGAAGTCGTTGCCCAGCCGCGGCAGCCCGACCGCATACATATGGTGTACCCACAGGCCGAAGCCGAACAGCCCCACAGCCAGCATCGACAGCACCATCGGCACTTGCCCGAACACCGGCCGTCGCGCGAACGTGCCGACGATCGCCGAGACGAAGCCGGTCGCGGGCAGGAAAATGATATAGACTTCCGGATGCCCGAAAAACCAGAACAGGTGCTGGAACAGCAGCACATCGCCGCCGCCCGAGGGCGAGAAGAAATGCGTCGAGATCATCCGGTCGGCGATCAGCATGCTCGTCACCAGCATGATGGCGGGCATCGCGAGGATCGTCATGATCGACGCGATCAGCATCGCCCACAGGAACAGCGGCATCCGCGCCAGCGTCATCCCTGGCGGGCGAAGCTTCAGGATCGTCGCGACGATGTTGACGGAGGCGGCGAGCGCGGCGACCTCGGTGAAAGTGATCATCTGCGCCCAGATGTCGGCGCGGTGTCCCGGCCCATAAGCGGGGCCGGAAAGCGGCGGATATTCGAACCAGCCGATGTCGGGCGTGATGTCCAGCGCGTGCGGCACCCACAGCATCAGCACGCCGCCCAAATAAAGCCAATAGCTGAACGCCGCGAGCCGCGGAAAGGCGACGTTGCGCTGCCCCAGCATCAGCGGCACCAGCCACAGCGCCATCGCCTCCATGACCGGCACCGAAACGAGGAACAGCATGGTCGAGCCGTGGAGCGAGAAGGCCTCGTTATACATCTGCGGCCCCATCCGCTTCATGTCGGGCTGGATGAGCTGGATTCGCATATCGAGGGCCACCATTCCCGCGAGGAACAGCAGCAACAGCGTGGTGACGATGTAGCGCGCCGCGATCCGCTTGTGATCGACGGTGGTGAGGAAGCCCCACAGGCCGGGCGGATCGGCCCAGGCGGCGGCGAGGCGCTGCGAGCGGCTGGCGTCCGGAGAGGGCGCGGGCGGGCTCATCGGAGCGCCGCCAGATAGGCCGCCACCGCATCGGCATCGGCGGGGGAAAGCAGGACGGCGGGCATCAGCGTGCCGGGCTTCACCGCCTGCGGCCGCGCGATCCAGCCCTGGAGCGCGCCGCGCGTCATCGGCAGCGTGCCCGCGGCGAGCGATCGGCGCGAGGCGAGGTGCGTCAGGTCCGGCCCCGGCCTGCCGTTCGCGGGCGTGCCGCGCACGCTATGGCAGGCGGCGCAGGGGCCTTGCGTCACCAGCTTCATGCCGCAGGCCTGTTCGGGATCGGCGGGGCTCGCGGCGGGCCGCGCCTGCCCCGCGAGCCATCGGGCGAAGGCGGCGGGCGGCTCGACCTTGACCCACAGCGCCATATGCGCGTGCTGCGCCCCGCAGAACTCGGCGCACTGGCCGCGATACCAGCCGGGCGCGCGGGGCGTGACGTCGAAGGCGTTGGCGTGGCCGGGGATCACGTCCGTCTTGCCGGCGAGATTGGGAATCCAGAGGCTGTGGATCACATCCGCCGAGCCGAGCTCGATCCGCGTCGTCTCGCCCAGCGGCAGGTGCAGCTCGTTGGCGGTCTCGATCCACCGGCCGCTCGCCGGATCGCGATAGCGGATGCGCCACCACCATTGCTGGCCGGTGACATGCACCGTCAGCGTCTCGCGCGCCTGCGCTTCGGCAAGCGCGCGATCGACGAAGAACGTGCCGATCGTCAGCACCGTCAGCCCGACGACGATCAGCGCGGCCCAGGCCATCAGCGCACGATCGAGGCCGCGATCTGCGGGCTCGACCTCCGGGCATTCCGCCTGCCGCCGCCGCGCCCGCCACAATCCCCAGCCGAGGAAGATAAGCACCAGCAGGTAGAAGAAGCCGCACACCCAGAGCATCAGCCCGAACAGCGAATAGATATGCCGCGCCTGCTCGGCCGATGGATCGAGCGGCGTCTGCCAGCCGGTGCAGCCGCCGAGCAGCAGCAGCGGCGCGGCGGCGAGGGCGCGCCTCATCGCACCGGCCCCGACCAGCTGTCGCCGGTCGGCTCGCCCTTCTGGTCGAGATCCTGGCGGCGGAGCTTGGCGGCCGTGTGCCCGTGTATGTCGCGCACATAAGCGGTGATCTGCCAGAGCTGCTCGGGCGGAATGCGCGGGCCTTCGGCATGGCCTGCGATCGAGCGATAGACCTGATCGAAATTGCCGCCATGTTTCCAGGCGTTGTCGCTCAGCTTCAGCACGCCTTGCGCCTTCTCGCCGTGGCAGCCGCCGCAGCCATACCAGGAGAAATAGCGGCCGCCCTGCGAAACCTGGTAGAGATTGCCCTGATAGAAAGGGATGCGCGGATCGTCGGGGCCCTCGGGCGCGGTCTGCGCGGCGGTCGTCCGGAAGCTGCGCTCCTCCCGGCTGCACGCGGCGAGCGCCGCCAGCAGCAGGAGAGAAGCGCATCGGCCGGCGCGCTCCATCAATGCGGGCCGTTCGGCAGGAGCACGGCGGCCCCTTCGAGTTCGCCCCGCCGCAGCCGATCGAGCGCGGCGTTCGCCTCCTCCAGCGCAAAGCAGGTGATATGGGTGCGGACGGGAACCTCGGCGGCGATCGCCAGCAGCTCGCGCCCGTCCTCGCGCGTCAGGTTGGCGACGGAGAGGATCGCGCGCTCGCCCCACAGCTCCTCGTAGGGGAAGCTCGGGATGTCGCTCATATGGATGCCGCCGCAGACCACCCGGCCGCCCTTGCGGACCGCGCGCAAGGCCTGGGGGACCAGCGCGCCGACGGGGGCGAAGAGGATCGCGGCGTCTAGCTCCTCGGGCGGCGGCTCGGTCGATGGGCCCGCCCATACGCAGCCCAAGGAGAGGGCGAAGGCCTGCCCCTCCGCATCGCCTTCGCGGGTGAAGCCATAGACCTCGCGCCCCTGCCATGCGGCGATCTGGGCGAGGATGTGCGCGGCCGCCCCGAAGCCGTAGAGGCCGAGCCTGCGCCCCTCCCCCGCCAGCCGGAGCGCGCGATAGCCGATCAGCCCGGCGCAGAGCAGCGGCGCGGCGTGGGCGTCGTCGAACACGTCGGGAATGGGAAAGCAGAAGGCCGCGTCGGCGACGATATGGGTGGCGAAGCCGCCGTCCCGCGTGAAGCCGGTGAAGACCGGCGTATCGCACAGATTCTCATGGCCCGATCGGCAATAAGGGCAATGGCCGCAGGCGTGGCCGAGCCAGGGCACGCCGATGCGATCGCCGACGTTCAGGCCCTGCACGCCTTCGCCGAGCGCGAGGATGCGCCCCACCACCTCATGCCCCGGCACGATCGGCAGATGATCGGAAATATCGCCGTCGACGATGTGGAGATCGGTGCGGCACACCCCGCAGGCGAGCACTTCGGCCAGTATCTCTCCGCGCGCCGGTTGCGGGACAGGCTTTTCCAAGAGCTCCAGCGCCGTCCTGGGCGCGCGCAGCTCCATCGCCTGCATCATCCGCGTGAGCCCCTGTCCCCGATCATGACGGGTCCAACGCCCGGAACGCCCGCCGGCTCCCGCCGTTTCGCACCAGGATACCGGCCGCTAACATAATTGAGTTCCCGGATGCGCGATCCCCTCCTAGTCTCCGCCGCGATGCATAGCGCCGGCGACGTGCTCCTTCGAAGGCTTGAGCGGTTCGCCGGCCTTTCTCCCGACGACGCCGCGCTGGCGCGCGATCTCGCCCAGCGCACGCGCCTGATCCCCGCCCATGCCGATATCGTGCGGATCGGCGATCCGCCCGGCGATCTCCGGCTGATCGTGTCGGGCTGGGCCTGCCGCTACCGGATGCTGGAGGACGGGCGACGCCAGATCATCACTCTGCTTCTTCCGGGCGACCTCACCGATATCCATGCCTGCGCATTCGCGCGGATGGACCATTCGATCGGCGCGTTGACCGATATTCATTTCGCCGAAATCCCGCACGACCGGATCGAGCAGGCGATGCTGGCGAGCCCGGCGATCCGCCGCGCGCTCCGCCTCGACATGCTCGCCAAGGCCGCGATCCAGCGCGAATGGACGGTCAGCCTCGGGCAGCGCACCGCCTTCGAGCGTATCGGCCATCTGTTCTGCGAGCTGTATCTGCGGCTCGATGCGGCGGGGCTCGCCGCGGGCACGAGTTGCGAGATGCCGATCACCCAGACCGATATGGCCGACCTGACCGGCATCACCCCCGTTCACGTCAACCGCACCTTGCAGGATCTGCGCGCGCGCGGGCTCATCACGCTCAAGGGTCGCGTGCTCGACATTCCCGATTTCGCGCGGTTGCAGCATGACGTGCTGTTCTCGCCCGATTATCTGCATCTGGACGAGCGCGTCGTCATCGGACGGAACGGCGCGGCGCTGGAAGTCTCCTGCCCGTGAACGACGCATCCGATCCTTCCGGAAGCGATCCGCGCCTGTCCTCGGCGGAGGCGCGCGCCCGCATCGCCGCGCTGGAGGACGAGTTGCGCTCCGCCCGGATCGAGCTTCAGCACCGCGTTCGCAACACGCTCTCGGTGATCCGCTCGATCGCCCGACGCACCGCCAAGAACTGCACGGACATCGAGGAATATCAGATGCACCTCGACGGGCGGCTCGCCGCGCTGGGGCGCATCCAGGGGGCGCTGATCCGCAATCCCGAGGCGGGGCTCGATCTGGAAGGCGTTGTTTTCGACGAGCTGGAGGCATTCGACGCGCATCGGCGGATCGAGGCGCTTTCCGGGCCGCCCGTGCGCCTCGACGCCAAGGCCGCCGAACTGATCGGGCTGGCGGTCCACGAACTCGCCACCAACGCGGTCAAGTTCGGGGCGCTCAGCAACGGGGCGGGGCGCCTCGCCGTCGGCTGGACCATCGAAGCCGATCCCTCCGATCCCACGCTGCGCATCGAGTGGCGCGAGACGGGCGGGCCGCCGATCGCCGACGGGGACAAGCCGCGCGGCTTCGGCAGCGAGCTGCTGCAACAGGCGATCGCCTATGAGCTGGCCGGCGCGACCATGCTTGATTTCGCACCCGAAGGGCTGATCTGCCGGATCAGCCTGCCGGCGGGGAGCTATCGGGCGGGATGAAGCCTCACGAGAAGGAGGGTTCCGCCGATCTCACCTCCGGCCCAGCACGCCGCGAAGGGCCGTCGTCACGTCGCGCATGGTGACCGGCTTTTCGCAGCGCGGAGCGGCGGCGAAGCGTTCGGGGAGCGCGCGGCGATCATAGCCGGTGGTGAAGACGAAGGGGACGGCGGCGGCCATCAGCCGGTCCGCGACGGGAAAGACCAGCTCGCCGCCCAAATTGACGTCGAGCAGCGCCGCGTCGATCCGGGGCGATCCGTCGATCAGCGCCAGGGCGTCCGTGACGTTCGCCGTCGGCCCGACGACATAGGCGCCGGCTTGGACGAGCGCGCCGCGCACATCCTCGGCCACCATATATTCATCCTCGGCGACGAGGATCACCTTGCCCGACAGGATGTTGGCCGCCTCATCCCTCATCACATCTCCTTTGGCGGCCTTCCGATCGCGCTCGGGTGGGACAGTAAACAAACCCGAGTCCCGCACGGCGTTCCGTATCGGCGGCTCCCGGGTTAAGAAAAATATCCGGTGGCCCGCCCCGGACACATGCGACCGGCCGTGAGCGGATCGGGGCGGCTTCCGGGGCTTTCCGGCCCCGCCCGCGTTGAATCCTCCCGAAAGGAGAGGCGCATGGCGGACGACGACAGGCGCATGCACGGCGACAATACGCCCGGTCTGGTTAAGGGCCGTGGGCATGAACGGCACGAGGATCCGGTTCGGCTCAATCACCCCGAGCCCGGCGAGGACAAGCCGCTCGGCGCGGGCGAGCATTCGCCGCCGCGCGGGGATTCGATGCGCGACCGCCACCAGCCGAGCGCGCTCGGCGGCGAGGTGGCGACCCGATCGAACACCGCGCGCACGCCCGAGGAGGATCGCGACGAATAGCCGGGCGGCCGCGTCCGGCATCAAGGTGCGCGCGCCGGTGCGGATCGACTTCGCCGGCGGCTGGACCGACGTGCCGGATTTTGCCGGCCGCGAAGGCGGCGCGGTGCTCAACGCCGCGATCGATCGCTATGTCGAGAGCTGGACGTGCTGGGACGAGCGCGGTTTCGAGATGCGCTTCCGGCTCGATCTGCCGTCCGATTCGCATCTCGGCAGTTCGTCGGCGATCGATCTTGCCTGGCTGAAGCTCACCTTCGCCCTGATCGGCGAAAGGCGGTCGGCGGCGGAGCTGGCCGAGACGAGCTTCCGGCTGGAGCGGCTGCTCGGCCAGAAAGGCGGCAAGCAGGACGATTATGCCGCCGCGCTGGGCGGGCTCAACCTGCTGCGCTTCGGCGGCGCGGACGATCCGGTCGGCATCGAGCCGGTGGAATTGGCCGAGCCGGTGCGGACCGATCTCGAATCGCGGCTGGCGCTGGCCTTCGCCGGGCCGCCGGAGGAGGGATCGAGCGCGATGCACGAGGAGGTGTGGCGGCGTTATCGCGCGGGCGACGCGGAGCCAGCGGCGACGCTGCGGCGGTTGCGCGA
>DASSTK010000351.1:0-2518 GCA_035707945.1 Sphingomonas sp. | reverse complement strand
GGCCTTGACGACATTGCCGTGCCTCGGATCGCACGACCAGACCACGGGTCGCCCCTCGCGCTTCACGGCGCGGACGAGGGCGGGCAGCGCCTTCTCGATCCGGTCATGCCCGTAACGGGTGATGAGCGTGATGCGGCCGGGCGTGCGCCTGGGATCGAGCGTGTCGAGCAGGCGCAGCAGCGTGTCGGGTTCGAGGCTAGGCCCGCACTTGATGCCGATCGGATTGAGCACGCCGCGCAGGAACTCGACATGGGCCGAGCCTTCGAAGCGGGTGCGATCGCCGATCCAGAGGAAATGAGCGGAGGTGTCCACCCAGTCCCCGGTCAGCGAATCCTGGCGCGTCATCGCTTGTTCGTAGGGGAGCAGCAGCGCCTCATGGCTGGTGTAGAAATGCGTGCCCTGAAGCTGCGGCACCGTCTCCGGATTGACCCCGCACGCCGCCATGAAATCGAGCGCGTCGCTGATCCGGCCGGCAAGCGCCTGATAGCGTTCCGCCCAGGGCGAGCGGCCCATGAAATCGAGCGTCCAGCGATGGACCTGGAGCAGATTGGCGTAGCCCCCTTGCGCGAAGGCGCGCAGCAGGTTGAGCGTGGCCGCTGATTGATTATAGCCGCGCACCATGCGCTGCGGATCGGGGGTGCGCGCTTCCGCCGTGAAGGCGATATCGTTGACATTGTCTCCGCGGTAGCTGGGCAGCGCGATCCCGTCCTGCTCCTCGGTGGCGGACGAGCGGGGTTTGGCGAACTGGCCCGCCATGCGGCCGAGCTTCACCGTCGGCAGCTTGGAGGCGTAGGTCAACACCACCGCCATCTGCAGGATGACGCGGAAGGTATCCCGGATATTGTTCGGGTTGAACTCGGCGAAGCTCTCGGCGCAGTCGCCGCCCTGGAGCAGGAAAGCCTTGCCCGCCGCGACCTGCGCCAGATCGGCCGTCAGCGCGCGCGCCTCGCCCGCGAAGACGAGCGGCGGAAAACGCCCGATCTCGGCCTCGGCGGTGGCGAGCGCCGTCGGGTCGGGATAGTCGGGAAGCTGCCGCGCTTCATGTCTGCGCCAGCTATCGGGGGCCCATGCGGTGGCCATTCTCACGCTCCTTGTCGGGCGTCGTCCTTGGTCCAAACCGTCTGCAAAGGCAATGGATGTTCATGGGAAGCGGCGCGCGAGAAATATTGTTCAATGCCATCGAGGATCTTCACTGCCGCGTCGCCCTCGCCGAAGGGAAAGGCGGGCCGGGTCATCGCTGCATAAGCGACAGGATCGTCGAGCAGGCGCGAGGCCGCGCTGACGATTCGATCGGGATCGGCGCCGACCAGTTCGAGATTGCCTGTGGCGAGCGCCTCCGGCCGTTCCGTCACGTCGCGAAGCACAAGAGTGGGGACGCCGAGCGCGGGAGCTTCCTCCTGGATGCCCCCGCTGTCGGTGAGGATCAGTGTGGCGGAGGCCATCGCCGCCACCGTTTCGCGGTAGGGCAGAGATTGGGTGAGGGTGATCGCCCGGTGGCCGGAGAGCATGGCGCGGATCACGTCCCCGGCCGCCGGATTGGTATGGACCGGGCAGAGGATGCGGACATCTCCCCGATCGGCGAGGTGGAGCGCCGCGCGGCAGATCGCCCGGACGCCCTCGCCGAAGCTCTCGCGGCGGTGGCAGGTGAGGAAGATCAGCGCGGGCGCGTCGGCGAGGCGGGGCGGAGGCGCAGGCAGGCGGCGGCGCATCGTCAGCAGTGCGTCTATGCCGGTGTTGCCCGTCACCACCGGCACGCCGGCTACGAGGGGGTCTTCGAGCAGGTTGGCGGCGGCGCGCCGCGTGGGCGCGAAGAGCAGGGAGGCGAGCCGGTCGATCCGGACACGGTTGCGCTCCTCCGGCCAGGGATTGGCGAGGTCGCCCGATCTGAGCCCCGCCTCGACATGCCCGATCGGGATCGCCAGCCGATCGGCGGCGATCGCGCCGGCATAGGCGCTGGTTGTGTCGCCCTGAACGAGCACCAGGTCGGGCGAGAGCCGCGCCAGGGCGGGTTCGATCGCATCCGCCAGCCGCTCGAGCATCACATCCGGATCGGGATCGCGCGAGAGGGCTGGCAGGCGATGATCGGCGGCGAGGCCGAAGCCCGCCAGCGCCTCGTCGAAAAGCGCGTCATGCTGGCCGGTGGCGAGGATGGCGTGGCGGAGCGCCGGCCGCCGCCTCGCCTCGATCGCGATCGGTGCGATCTTGATCGCTTCCGGCCGGGTGCCGACGATGCTCAGCAGCCGCAGCGGATCAGTCGAACGGCCGGATGCCCCCATCACGCCTACTCCCCTGAGAGGCGATGCTGGCCTATTCGCGGAGCAAAGTCATCCGTTACGGATGAAAATTGATCCGAATCGGAGAAACTTGCGAAGGCTCATCGCCGAGCGCCGGCCGCCATTCCCAGCGCAAGGGATCGCCGTCCATTATCTCGACCCCGGCCGTCTTCAGCCGGTCGCGTGCGGCGTCCGCGACGGAGAAATCGCGGGCGGCGCGCGCCTGCTGGCGATCATCGAGCAGG
>DASSTK010000350.1:0-2162 GCA_035707945.1 Sphingomonas sp. | reverse complement strand
CTCGGTGCCGGACGAGGCCGGGCGGCGGCGCATCCTCGGCATCCACACAGGGCGGATGCCGCTGGCCGAGGATGTCGATCTCGATCGGCTGGCGGCGCGCACCGAGCGCTTCACCGGCGCGGATCTGGAGGATCTGACCCGCCGCGCCGGCCTGATCGCGCTCCGCCGCTCGCTCGACGCCTCCAGCGTGACGATGGCGGATTTCGAGGAAGCGCTGACCGACACCCGCGCTTCCGTCACGCCCGAAATGGAGCGAGAATATGAGCAGATGGCCGCCAATCTGAAGCAGGATGCAATGGCGCTCCAGCCGATCGGCTTCGTCAGCCCGGGCATGCTGCATCCGAGGGAGCGGGGGGAGTAAGGCAAGCCCCGTCGCTTCTGTCTTTGCAGGATTATACCACGGTGGTCCCAAGCTCCGGACGGTCGGAATGGATCACGGTGGATGCCGGGACAAGTCCGTCATGACGATCAGGAGGAGAGATCGTCGGCTCACTGCCGCCTCATCGTCTCCACTCATACCCGCGTTCCACCGTCGCCACGGTCACGCGATACCAATCGTACCATTTCGCCCGGCCCGTCTCGCGGATGCGCGCATGTTCGGGATCGTCGCGCCAGGCGAGCGCCGCCGCTTCGTCGCGCCACCAGCTCACGGTGATGCCGACGCCGTCGCTCCCGCGCGCCGAATCGATGCCGAGATAGCCGTCGCGCGCCGCCGCGGCGCGGCCCATCGCCTCGGCCGCGGCGGCATAGCCTTCCGGATCGGCGTCGCCGCGGCCTGAAACGAAGATGACGGCGATCGCGCCGGAGGGAGGAATGCTCATGCCCAGGCGGGATAAACCGAAGCGGACGCGCGGTGAAGCGTCGATCCGTCCCGCCCGTCCACCCGTTCCTTCTTGCATGTCCCGGGTCCGTCACCGCATAGAGAGGCGCTTGCGCTCGCCTGTCGCCGGTCGTCATCGACGCCGGCTGCGAGGTTCGCGCCCGTGTGGAGACGACATGACCTTTCCCGCCGAACGCACCGCCAACGCCGCTCGCCGCAAGCGGCCGACGCATCCCATGGCGATGTTCTTTCGAGGTTTTCTCAAGCGGCCGGTGATGGTGGGATCGATCATCCCCTCCTCGCGCACGCTGATCGAGCGGATGCTGAAACCCGTCGATTGGGCGAACACGAAGCTGTTCGTGGAATACGGCCCCGGCGTCGGCACCTTCACCCGCCCGATCCTCGACAAGCTCGCGCCAGATGCGACCCTGGTGGCGATCGACACCAATCCGGATTTCTGCGAGTATCTGAAGCGCTCCACCCATGATTCCCGGCTGCACATCGTCAACGGATCGGCGGCGGACGTGGGCTCCATTCTCGCCGATCTCGATCTCGGCGCGCCCGATTATGTGATTTCGGGCCTGCCCTTCTCCACCCTGCCGCCCGGCGTCGGCCCGGCGATCGCGGAGGCCACTTTCCAGGTGCTGAAAACCGGCGGGCAGTTTCTCGTCTATCAGTTCCGCCCGAGCGTGCGCGGCATCATCGAGCCCCATTTCGATCGGGTGGACCACGCCTTCGAGCCGATCAACGTCCCCCCCGCCCAGCTCTGGTGGTTCCACAAGGACTAATTTCCCGCGGGCGAGGCTAATCCAGCTCCCGCCCCACGCCGCCGAAATTGATGCGGCGGGTCACGCTGAAATCCATCACCGCGACGATGAAATAGGCGATGCGCCACTTGAAGCGCCGCCAGCGCCCGGCGCGCGCGCGGATGAGGGGGATGTCGATCGGGCGGCTCTGCGCCGCTTCCTCGTCGAACTGGGCGCGGATGCGGTCGGCCAATGCCACGTCCTCGATCCGGAGCATCACCTCGATGTTGATGTAGAGGCTGCGGATGTCGAAATTGGCCGATCCGACATAGCTCACATCGTCGATCGCATAGAGCTTGGTGTGGAGCTTGGTCGGCCGATATTCGAAAATCTCGGCGCGGCGGCGTAGCAGGCGCAGATAGCAGTGCCGCGCCGCCGCGATCGTCACCGTATTGTCCGATTTGGAGGCCGTGATGATCCGCGCATGCCCGCTCCGCGCCAGCCGCCCGAGCCGCCGCACCGCGCCGGGATTGGGCGCGAAATAGGCGGCGATCATATCGAGCCGCTTGCCGTGGCGCAGATCGTCCCGGAAAGCG
>DASSTK010000349.1:0-3827 GCA_035707945.1 Sphingomonas sp. | reverse complement strand
GACGGATCGATTCGATCAGGTAGCGATAGCTCTCCTCGTCCTGCGCGATCAGCTTGCCGACCCGGGGCACGAGATGGTGCGAATAGGCGTCGTACAGCTCGCGGAAGCCCGGCCAGCTGGTGGTGGAGAACTCCAGACAGTAAAAGCGGCCGCCGCGCTTCAGCACGCGCCTGGCCTCGCGCAGTGCCGCCGGAATATCTGTCACGTTCCGGATGCCGAAGGCGATGGTGTAGGCGTCGAAGCTCCTGTCCGCGAAGCTCAGCGTCTCGGCATTCTCCTCGGCCCAGGTGAGGCCGTCGAGGCCCCGCTTGCGCGCGCGCTCGATGCCGACGTCGAGCATCGCCGGGTTGATGTCCGCCACCGTCACCTGCGCGCCTGCGCGGGCGAGGCGGAAGGCGATGTCGCCGGTGCCGCCCGCCATATCGAGGATGCGCTCGTGCGGGCGCGGCTTCACGCGGCGGACGAACTGGTCCTTCCACAGCCGATGCAGGCCGCCCGACATGGCGTCGTTCATGATGTCGTAGCGCCGCGCCACGCGCCGGAAGACATCGCCGACGAGGCGGGTCTTCTCCTCGGGGGCCACCTCGCTGTAGCCGAACGAAACCGTGTCGCTGCTCATGGCGCCCGCGCTTAGCCCAAGGCTTGCCGCCCGCGCAATTCGAACCTAGCGCATCGCGTTGCCATGCCCGAGCTTCCCGAAGTCGAAACCACCGTGCGCGGCCTGGCGAGCGTGCTCGACGGGCGCGTGATCGCCCGCGTCGAGCCGCGCCGGGCGGACCTGCGCCGCGCCTTCCCGCCGGATCTCCGCCAGCGGCTGACCGGCGCGCGCGTCATCGGGCTCGGGCGGCGCGCCAAATACGGCCTGATCGGCACCGATCGCGGCGACACGATGATCTTCCACCTCGGCATGTCCGGCCGCTGGCGGATCGATCCGGAGGCGATCGGCCCCCACGATCATCTGCTGATCGAGACGGAGGAGGGGCGGCGCCTCTCGCTCGCCGATCCGCGCCGCTTCGGCTCGGTCGATCTGGTGGAGACGGCGCATCTCGCCGAATGGCCGCCTTTCGCCGCGCTCGGCCCCGAGCCGCTCGGCCCCGATTTCGATGCGGACGGGCTGAAGGCGGCGCTCGCCGGGCGGATCGCGCCGATCAAGACGATGCTGCTCGATCAACGGATCGTCGCCGGGCTGGGCAACATCTATGTCTGCGAGGCGCTCAACATCGCCCGCATCGCGCCGACCCGGCCGGCGGGCACGCTCTCCCGCGCGCGGCTGGCGGTGCTGGTGGAAGCGATTCGCGCCGTGCTGGCCGAGGCGATCGAGGCGGGCGGTTCCACCTTGCGCGATTACGCCCGGCCGGATGGCGAGCTCGGCTATTTCTCCAAGCGGTTTCGCGTCTATGGGCGCGAGGGGGAGGCCTGCCCGTGCGGCGGCGTGGTCCGGCGGCGGGTGGACGGCGGCCGATCGACCTTCCACTGCGCGAAATGCCAGCGATAAGCCCCCGAATCCGTTGACGGATCGGCCATCGCCCGCTAGAGGGGCCGCCTTCACGGCTCGGCTGCGCCCGCGCCGCCTCTCCATTTGAGCAGATTCGAGGGATATTCATGGCGAACACGCCGCAGGCCAAGAAGCGCATCCGCCGTAACGAGCGCCGCAACGAAATCAACGGCGCGCGCGTCAGCCGCATCCGCAGCTTCGTGAAGAAGGTGGAGCAGGCGATCGCGAGCGGAGACAAGGCGGCGGCCGAAGCGGCGCTCAAGGCGGCGCAGCCGGAGATGGCGCGCGGCGTCTCCAAGGGCGTGCTCCACAAGAACACCGTGGCGCGCAAGATGTCGCGCCTCAGCAAGCGGGTCGGCGCGATCGCCTGATCCCCTTCAGGGTTAACGAGACGGCAAGCCCGCCGGCCGATGGCCGGCGGGTTTTTTGCGTTCGCGAAGGCGCGCGAAGGAAAGCGGGCTTGTTCCACGATTCGCAGCCTTCGCAGAATCACACGGATACGTATCCATCTGAGTTGTCATGTATTTTTCCTTGATCTCGGGAAAGTCACGGCTTTCCGGTGTCAAGCGAGATATTTCACATAAGTTACGGTTCGCGCCCTTGATCCGGGCTTCCGCTGCTTCCAGAAAGTGCTTCCCCATTGGCGGCGAATCACGGTTCGGGACGGTGGGGATCAGGGTAAGCGTAAGTTCGAAAGCCGGTGCGGGGCGCTTCCGGCAGCGAGAACTTGTGTCTGCGGATATCCGGCGCGGTAGCGCCGCCGGACAGGGGAGGCTGCGTGGTCCAGGCAACGGAAACGGCTGCATGTATCGAGAGCGAAACGCTCCGCGCCACCGAAGCCGCATGGGCCGCGATCCGAACCGGGCTGCGCCGCGATTGCGGCGCGCGCGCCTTCGATAGCTGGCTGAAGCCGATCCGGCTGGCCGAGTTCGACGAGGAGAGCGGCACCATCCTGCTCGCCGCGCCTTCCGAGTTCATGGCCAACTGGGTCGAATCGCATTACGCCGATCGCCTGCTCCACGCCTGGCGCGCGCATCTGCCGCGGGTCCGCCATCTGAAGCTGGTGACGGAGGCGGGCCGGACGACGCTGTTCATGGCCGAGCCCGATGCGCCCGGCGAAGCCGAGCCGGAGGCCGACGCCGCGCCCGAACCCGCCGCGCCGAACGATGGCATCGCGCTCGAGCCGCGCTACACTTTCGAGAGCTTCGTCGTCGGCAAGCCCAACGAGGTCGCCTACAACGCCGCGCGCACGCTGGCCGAAGGCGGGCCGCTCGCCTTCAACCCGCTGTTCCTCCACGGCGCGACCGGGCTCGGCAAGACCCACCTGATGCACGCGATCGGCCATGAATATCGCCGCCGTCAGCCGAAGGCCCGCATCGTCTATATGTCGGCCGAGAAGTTCATGTTCGAGTTCGTGGCCGCGATGCGCGCCAAGGACACGCACAGGTTCAAGCAGCGGCTGCGCTCGGCCGACGTGCTGATGATCGACGACGTGCAGTTCATCGCCGGCAAGGACTCCACCCAGGAGGAGTTCTTCCACACCATGAACGAGATCATCTCGGCGGGCAAAAGGCTGGTCATCACCGCCGATCGCAGCCCCCAGGATCTGGAGGGCATCGAGAGCCGCATCCTTTCCCGCCTCTCCTGGGGGCTGGTGGCGGACGTGAACCCCGCCGATTTCGAGCTTCGCCTCAACATCATCGCCAAGAAGCTGGAGGCGATGCCGCAGGTGCGCATTCCCGACGAGGTGGTGATGTTCCTCGCGCGGCGCATCGCCTCCAATGTCCGCGAGCTCGAAGGCGCGCTCAATCGCGTCATCGCCTATGCGATGCTGTCGAACCGCACGATCGACATCGCCTTCGTCGAGGAGACGCTGACGGACGTGCTGCGCGCCCACCAGCGCCGCATCACCATCGACGAGATTCAGGGCAAGGTTTCGGATCATTACCGCATCCGCAAGGCGGAGATGACATCGGCGCGCCGCGCGCGCGAGGTGGCGCGGCCCCGTCAGGTCGCCATGTATCTCGCCAAGCAGCTCACCCCGCGCTCCTTGCCCGAGATCGGCCGCCGCTTCGGCGGGCGGGACCATACCACCGTGATCCACGCCGTCCGCCAGATCGAAAAGCTCCGCAAGGCCGACGCCGAGCTGGACGCCGACGTCCGCCTGCTGCTGCGCCAACTGGAGGCGTAGCAAAGGCTAGGCGCCCCCGTGCTCCTGCGGAAGCAGGAGCCCAGGGATGCGGAGCCGCGCGCGACGGTGGAAGAACAACCCCGTGCTCCTGCGAAGGCAGGAGCCCAGGGATGCGGAGGTCCGCCCTTACTCCGGGCTCCG
>DASSTK010000348.1:0-7211 GCA_035707945.1 Sphingomonas sp. | reverse complement strand
TGCGTTCGCCGCGGTCGCGCCGAGGGAAATGCCGCCGCCGACACCCTTGCCGCCGGTGTCTCCGCCGCCGCCCGTTCCTTCGGCGGTGGCGGTGAGTTCAAGCGGCCCGCTATCGTCCGCGACCGAGATGACGCCGCTCTGCGCGGAAAGGAGAATCGTCCCGCCCTGGCCGAGGCCGCCTGTCCCGCCCGTCGATTGTCCGCCAATGCCGCTCGCGCCGACGGTGAGGCCCGCCGCGTCGATCGAACCGCCGTTCAGCGCCTTGGCGGTGACGGTTCCGCCTGTCCCCGCGCCGCCGTTCCCGTTCGCGCCGCCGCCCCCGGTTCCGTCCGCATACCATTCGCCGCCGCCGGCCAGATCGATCGCGCCCTTGTCCGCCGTCACTATGACCGTGCCGCCGGAGCCGTTCCCGCCCGCGGTTCCGCCCGCGCCGCCCTGCCCCTTGGCCGATAGCCCGGCGAGCCCGCCGGCCGCCGCCGCGCTGATCGTGCCGCCGGAATTGGCGAGCAGCGAAACGCTGCCTCCGGTCCCGCTGCCGGCGACGTCCGCTCCGTCGCCGCCCGTGCCCTGCGCCGTGAGGGTGAGGCCGTTGGCGACCGTCACCGTTCCACCGGCGGTTGCCGAGAGCGTCGCCGATCCGCCGGTCGCGTTGCCGCCCTGGACGGCGGGAAGGGCTCCCGGCCCCTGCATGGGCTGAAGCAGGCCGCCGCCGTTTCGCGGCGCGGAAAAATCCTCCATGCCGAGCCCGCCGCCGGAGCCGCCGAACGCATCGACATCGAGCAACAATGAGGTGAGACTGAGAGCGCCGCCCGCCGATCCGGCGGTGACGTTGCCGCCCCGGGCGTCTCCGCCGATGCCGAAGCCGTTCTCGTCACGGCCGGCGATCCCGCCGGTGCCGACCGCGCTCAGCGTGGCGTCGCCGGCCAGCAGCATCCCCGCCTTGGCGAGCATCGAAACGGAGCCGCCGGCGGCGTTTCCGCCGCGCACGTCGGCCGCGAGCGCCTGGTAGCTGAAACCGCCCGTGCCGCCCCGCGCTCCAGCATCGAGATAAGTGGTGGTGAAGGTCGCCTGCGCCCTCACGCCATTGGTGAGCAGCGATACATCGCCGCCCACGCCGTCGCCGCCGTTCCCCGCGACCGCATCGTCCGAATAGCCGCCCTGGCCTCCGCTGGCGAAGGCGGAAAGATATATATTGTTGGCGGTCGCGCTGCCCGCATCGACTTCGAACCCTACCGATCCGCCTGTCCCGATGCCGCCCACGCCGCCATTGCCGCCGTTCCCCGTCCCTATCTGATCGTAGGCGTCGCCGCCGTTGCCGCCGCTGCCTTCGGCGTACATATCGGCATAAGTGGAGGTGAACGCGCCGCCGTTGACGAGAGCCTGCACGGTCCCGCCCTTGCCGTCACCCCCCTTGCCCCCGCTCACCGGCGGCCCGCCCTCGCCCGCGAAGACGGAGAGCGCGTTGCCGCCGAATCCTCCGGCATCGACATATAGGCCGGAGAGATTCGCCGTGCCGCCGTTCATGGTGAAGCCGGCGTTGCCGCCGGTGGCGTCGCCGCCGTCGAGGCCGTCCCCGCCTTGCGCGCTGGCATAGATATCCAGCGGTCCGCTCGTAAGATTGAGCGCGCCGCCCGTCATCGTCAGGCTCGCCGTCCCGCCTTGCGCATCCGCGCCCAGTCCACCGGGATTGGAGCCGACAAAGCCGCTGAGCGATTCCCCGGCGCTGGCGTCGATCAGCAGTCCGCCGGCAGTCAGGCTCGCATTGTTGGTGAGCGTGACCGAGGCGACGCCGCCGTAGCTCGTCGTCTTGGTCGTCCCGAGCGGCTGGGCGATGCCGACGGCGCTCACATTGATCTGCCCGGCGGTGATCGCGCCGCCGTCCGCCGTCAGGCTCGCCGCGCCGCCGTGCGCATCGCCGCCGCCAACATAACCGCGCAAGCTCCCGTCAGCATCGGCGATCACGTTGAGCGCGCCCGTTACGTTGATCGTGCTGCCCGTATCCGCCAAGACCTGCGCGGTCCCGGCGTCGAGCCCGTAACGGGCGCTGGTCAGCGTCAGGTTGCCGCCGGCCGTGATCGTCGAGTTGGCGGCGGCGTGCGCCGTCACCGCGCCGTCCGCCACCGCCGTCGTGTCCGCCGCCAGCGAAAGCGTGCCGCCGCTGTCGGCGAGCAGGGTGAGATCGCCGGACGCATTGGCGGTGAGCAGCGAGGTGACATTCGCGTTGGTGATCTGGATGCTCGCCGGCGCGCCGATCGCGGCCCCCGTCAGCACCGCGTCGCCGTTCAGCACGTCGCGCCCGGCGCTCAGCACCACCGCGTCGCCGTCGGTGGTGGCGCTGCTCGCCGCGTCGAAGCCGATATTGCCGCCGAGCAGCATCGTCACCGCGTCGTTCTTGGCGACCGTCACCATGTAGATGCGGTGCGGCAGATTGGGATCGGTTCCGGCTGGGCCGCCGGTGGTTCCGCTATGGTCGATCACCGTGCCGCCCGCCGAGGTGCCGCCGTCCACATCCACCGAGATGCTGAACAGGCCGCCGCCCATCGGCATGGTGAGCGTGCCCTTCTCGGCGGCGATATAGGCGATCTGTCCGTCGGCGCGGATGCTGCCCGCCTGGACGATCTTCGGCGCGATCAGCGCGACATATTGGGCGGCGTTGATCTGCGCCCCTGAGTTGATGGTGATATTGGAGGTGCTGCCCGGCGTGCCCACGAAGCGCACATTGTTGGGATCGAAGGAGCCGGTGGCGTCGAGCGGGATGTCGTTGGCGGTGAGCAGCAGCCCGCCGACATTGAAGGCGGCGGTGCTGCCCACGATGATCCCGCCGGGGCTGTAGAACCACACCGATCCGCCGGTGCTGCGCACATCATTGGCGAGGATATAGCTGTTGATCGCGCCGTTGAGCTCGATCGGCTCCAGGGCTCCGCCGGGCAGAATGCGGTTGAGGACGGTGAAGTCCTGCCCGTTGATGCCGATATAGTCGACCGAATGGCCGGCGGGCAGAAAGTCGATCGGCCCGCTTCCGCTGGTGTCGTACGGCGTCCAGTTGATCACCGCCTTGTCGGCGGTGACGTCCACCTCGTCATGCTGGTAATCGCGGTAGATCGCTACCCCCGGCGGGCTGCCCGGATCCCCTTCGAAGCCGACATTGCCGGTATCCTGCGCGAGCAATCGGCCCGCGCCCCCCAGCGCCACGATCGCCGCGCCGATCGCGCAGGTGGACAGCAGCTTTTCGGCGAGCCGGGTGCGGGGTTTCATAGCGGCCTCCAGGGCAGCAGGCGGGTGGTGAGGCTGACGAGCAGGCGGACGTCGCCGCGGCGGGTTTCGAAGGGAGTGCGGCGCAAGGGGGCGGCGAGCGTCACATCGAGGCGGGCGCGATCGCCGAACGCGGCGCGCACGCCGCCGCCCGCAGAATAGAGCCGCTGCGGGTTGTGCAGGGCCGAAAGCTTGCCCTTGGTCCACAACCAGGCCGCGTCGAAGAAGACATAGGGCTGGACGGCGATCTTGTTCCGGCCCTTCGGCGTCAGCGAGAAGAAGCGCAGCTCCGTCTCGAAGCCGACGCCGCTGTCGCCGACCAGCGCGCCCGGATCATAGCCGCGCCCCACCGTGTAGTTGCCCGCCGAGAACTGCTCGTAGCTCAGCAGCGGATCGAAGGCGTATTGCGCGCGCGGGCTCACCACCAGCGCCAGCTTCGGCGTCGGGCGGAGCTCGAAATTGGCGGCGGCGCGGATCAGGGTCGCCTGCGGATCGGCGTCGAACCGGCTGATCGAGGGCGCGCGGGCGCAGCGGAGATAGAGCGGCGCGGCCCCGCAATCGTCGCTCGCGCCCAATATGCCGAGCCCCTTGCGCAGCTCGATCGATCCGCTGGCGCGCCAGCGCGGCTCGCTGGGCGTATAGCCGTGGGTGTCGCCGATGCTGTTGGGGTCGATCGCGTCGAAATCGACGCGCGCGTAGAGCACGCGCAGCTTGTCCTCGCTGAGCGGCAGGCCGGCGAAGCGGAGCTTCTGGTTGATAATGTCGAGGCCGCCGGCGACGCGCACCGTCTCGGCCTGGCGGCGGATCAGCGGATAGCTCGCCTCGGCGGTTGCGACGAGCGTGCGCGCGGTGAGCGGATTGCCGCCGCCGATGCCGGGCTTCGTCCAGGCGTAGGTGAAGCGGCCGGCGAGCGTGAGCCCCTCGTCGCCGGGGCGCAGCTCATAACCCGCCTGCACCACCGTCTGCTCGTGGATGTCGAACGTATTGTCGAAGCCGATATAGGCGCGATCACCCAAGCCCAGCAGATCGTTCAGCTCCAGCCGCGCCAGGCCCGACCAGCGGCCGACCGCATGCGATCCGTAATTCTGGATATTGACGTCGAGTTCCACCGGAATGCGCGAGACGGTCACGTCCCCCACCACCTCGCCGGGCGCGGCGCCGGCCGGGCGCAGCACCATGCGCACGTCATAGCCCGGCAGATCGCGCGCCAGCAGCAGCGAGCGTTCGGCCTCCTTGCGGTTGAACGGACGGCCGTTCTTGAGCCGCTCCAGATAGGCGGCGAGCAGCTTCTCGGCATGGCCCGGATTGCCGCGCACATGGATCGCGACCAGCTTGGCCATCAGCACGTCGAAATGGACGACGCCCTTCTCGATCCGCTGCGGCGGCACCTGCACGGCGGCGAGATAGCCGTCGCGGCGCAGGATGGTGGCGGCGGCGTCGCGGATCTCGCAGACCACGCCGATCGGCACGGTCTTGCCGAGATAGGGCGCGAAGGCGGGCCGAAGCTCGGCGGGGTCGACCTCCTCCAGATGATCGAACACCACGTCGGTGAGCGTCACCGTGACGGACTGGAAGCGCGGCGCGTCGAGCGGGCAGGGCGCGTGCTCGATCCCGCCGGAGATGGTGAGGCGCGACGGCGGCGTCTCCTTCGTCTCGGTCGGGATGCGGTTGATCTCCTCGCGGGTCGGCGGGGCCACCCGCGATCCCGGCTGCGGAGCGATCTGCGCCGCCGCCGGAGCCGCGAGCCCCCAGGCCATCGCGGCGGACCATTTCCACCACATCGCGCTGCGCTGCTTCATCAACGCCCCCTGTTCCGGCCGTCGCGCCTCCCCAGACGCGCGGCGGACCGTTTATGTTATGGTTGTCGGCCCCGTTATTCCGGGCCGGTCTTGTCGTTCGAAGCCGTCTCGATCAGGACGTTGAGCTGGCCCTGGCAATCGTCCGCGATCAGCGCGCCCGCGAGCTGCTGGAGATCGGCGGGCTTGTCCTTGACCACGCGGATATTGACCGCCGTGCCGCCGGGGGCCGCCCCCGCGCCGGTGATGCGGTAGCCGGCATTGTCGGCGATCGGCAGCGTCGCGGGCCAGGGCTGGCTCGCCTCGCCCTTGATCCAGTCGACCTTGGCGCTCTTGCCCGTGGAGGCGGTGATGGTGGTGCTGCCGACGCCCGTTGCATCGTCGCGCCACAGCGTCGCCGCCTGCGGATCGGCGACGCACACCGTCCCCGCGCGGCCGGCGTCCACGAACCAGATGTTCGGCTGGAGCGAGGGGCCGGTCTGCGGGCGCACCGCCCGCACCGCTCCGATCC
This sequence comes from Sphingomonas sp., assembly GCA_035707945.1. Classification (GTDB taxonomy): domain Bacteria; phylum Pseudomonadota; class Alphaproteobacteria; order Sphingomonadales; family Sphingomonadaceae; genus Solisphingomonas. The sequence continues at coordinate 1,652 of DASSTK010000348.1, read as the reverse complement.
GCGCCCGCCGGGCGGTGCGCTGGTCGGAAAGCGCCGCCAGCGTGCTCATCGCCTTGCCCGTGTCCTGCCCGGCGATGAAACTGCCCGGGCCGCGCAGGGTGCGCGTGCCGTGGGGATCGAGCACGACCAGCTCGTCATTCTGCCGCAGCGTGATGTGCGCGTCGTCCGGCAGCACCCGCCCCGGCGCGAAGCTGTGCGCGGAGGGGCCGGTGGCCCGCACGATCATCACGCCGGCGACGGCCGGAGCGGCCATCATCGCGGCGCTAAAGCCAAGCAAACAATACCCGCGGAGAGACTTAGTCGAGCGCAAGGCAACCTCCTGGGCCAATCTTCTGTAAGTTATACACCAACTTGCCGAGCGCGGCATCCTCGTTTCGGGCTTCGGCATATTTTTCAAGCTCTTCGAGCGCCTCGGCATGGCCGGACTCGAATCTGTCCAGCATGTCGCGGAAACGGCGCAGCTCGTCATTGGAGACGCCGGTGATCGGCTCGAACACCTCGAGCGGGGTGGAGCGGCCGCGCACGGTGATGCGGCCCATCGGGCGGAGCGGCGGATCGGTCATCCCCGCCACCGCCTCGGCGCTGACCAGCGCGCGGGTGCCGAGCTTCTTGTTAGCGCCTTCCAGCCGCGCCGCCGTGTTCATCGCATCGCCCAGCGCGGTATATTGGATGCGGCCCTCGCCGCCGAAATTGCCGACGATCGCCTCGCCGCGATGCAGGCCGACGCGGGTGCGGCCGATCGGCGGGCATTCGGCCGGCGGATTGCGCCGGAACTCCTCGCCCGCCTCCACCATCGCGATCATGGCGGCGAGCGCGCGGTCGCCGTCGTCCGGCCGCGCGATCGGCGCGCCCCAGAAGGCCACCACCGCATCGCCCACGAACTTGTCGACCGTGCCGCCGTGCGCCAGCACGATGCTGCTCAGCCGGTCGAGATAGCTGTTGAGCAGAATCGCCGTCGTCTCCGGCGCGATCGCGTGGGTGAGCTTGGTGAAGCCTTCAAGATCGCTGAACAGCGCGAAGATGGTGGTGCGCTCGCCGTGCAGGCTGAGCTGCTGCGGATCGCGCAGGATCGAGGCGGCGACGTCGCGCGGCAGATAGCGGCCGAGCGCGCCCTGCGCGAAGCGCCGCTGCTCGGAACCGAACTCGCGCGCCACGGCGGCGGCGGCGCTGTAGGCCAAGGTCCAGCCGATCAGCCAGCCGAAGGCGGGCAGACCCTGCGTGTCGACGCCCCAATATTGGAGCCCCAGCGGCAGCAGCACGATCGCCGCCATGCTGAGCGCGAGCAGCCCGGCCAACCGCCAGCCGCCGAGATCGCTCGCCCCCACCGCCGCGCCGCACAGCGTGACGACCGCCGCCATCAGCCACAGCACCGACGAGGGAATGCCGAGCGGCATCCGCCCGTCGAGCCGCTGGGCGAGCAGGGTCGCGTGGATCTGGAGCCCGCTGGTGGTCTGGCCGGTGATCAGGGTGCGCGGCGTATCGAAGCGGTCGACATCGCTGATGTCCCCGCCGATCAGCACATAACGGCCCGCGACCTCGTTCCGGAGCATCTCCGCGCCCGCGTCGGTATCGAACAGGTCGATCGGCAGTTCCTCGAACACCGGCCGATCGGTGGTGCGCGGCAGGCGATAGGCGATGCTGCGCTGATAATG
>DASSTK010000347.1:0-2645 GCA_035707945.1 Sphingomonas sp. | reverse complement strand
CCGGGGCGGCCGCTTTTCCATGAAGGCGGCGACGCCCTCGCGATAATCCTCGCTGAAGCCGAGCTCGCGCATCGCGTCGCGCTCGATCGTCAGCTCCTCGTCGAGCGATTTCAGCGTGGCGGCGCGGATCAGCGCCTTGGTGGCGGCGAGCCCGCGCGTCGGGCCGCCCGCAAAGCGCCGGGCGAGCGCCTCGGCCTCGCCCGCGAGCGCTTCGTCATCGACGCATTTCCAGATCATGCCCCAGCTTTCCGCCTTCTCGGCAGGGAGCGGCTCGCCGGTCAGCGCCAGCCCCAGCGCGCGCGCCTGCCCGATCAGGCGCGGCAGCACCCAGGTGCCGCCCGAATCCGGGATCAGGCCGATATTGGCGAAGGACTGGATGAACTTCGCGCTCCTGGCCGCGATCACGATATCGCAGGCGAGCGCGATATTGGCCCCCGCCCCCGCCGCCACGCCGTTGACCGCGCCGATCACCGGCTTGGGGAGCCCGGTCAGCCGCCGGATCAAGGGCGCATAGTAAAGCTCCACCGACTCGCCGAGATCGACCGCCTCGCCGCCCGGCGAGACCGCGCGGTCCGCCAGATCCTGCCCCGCGCAGAAGCCCCGCCCCGCCCCGGTCAGCACCAGCACCCGGACGGAAGCATCCTGCTCCACGCGGCCGAGCGCATCGGCCGCCTCGCCGTGCATGGCGGCGGTGAAGGCGTTGAGTCGATCGGGCCGGTTGAGCGTCAGCCGTGCGATGCCGTCAGCGGCTTCGAACCGGATCGTCTGATAGTCCAAAGCACTCTCCAGCTCAGAATTGAATCCGTTCGCCCTGAGGAGCCATTGAGCCCTTCGACAAGCTCAGGACAGGCTTGTCGAAATGGCGTCTCGAAGGGCCCTTGCGCTATACCCTTCGAGACGGTGCTTCGACAGGCTCAGCCCCTCCTCAGGGCGAACGGGGAAATCTCTCTTTAATAGACTGCCCGGTCGGACAATTATTGGCAAGAGCGAAGTTCCGCGTTAGCTGAACATATGGAGATTCGCAGCGAAGCCCTCATCGCGGTGGTCGGCGCGGGGACAATGGGCGCGGGCATCGCGCAGGTCGCGGCCGCCGCGAGGCATAAGGTAGTAGTGATCGACGCCGCAGAGGATGCGCTGAAGCGAGGCCGCGCGACCGTCGCCAAGGGGCTCGAGGGTCTGATCCGGCGCGGCAAGCTGGATGCGGCGTGCAAAGCCGCGGCCGAAAGTCGCATCGACTGGACGACCGATCTCGCCCGCGCCGCCCCCGCCGCGCTGGCGATCGAGGCGATCATCGAGACAATCGAGGCCAAACGCACTCTGTTCGCATCTCTGAGCGCCCTGCTCGGCCCGGAGGCGATTCTCGCCAGCAACACCTCCTCGCTTTCGATCACGGCGCTGGCCGAAGGGCTCCCCGGACCGGAGCGCTTCCTGGGACTCCACTTCTTCAATCCCGTCCCGGTGATGAAGCTGGTCGAGGTGGTCGCCCATCCCACTACCGATCCGGTGGTCAAGGAGGCCGCGGCGGCGCTGATGCGGCGCTGGGGCAAGCATCCGGTGGCGGTGCGCGACGTGCCGGGCTTCATCGTCAACCGCGTGGCCCGGCCCTATTATGCCGAAGGCTTCGCCGCGTTGGGCGAGGGGATGGACCCGGCCGCGGTCGATCATGCGCTGACCGCTGGCGGCGGCTTCCGCATGGGTCCGCTCGCGCTCGCCGACCTGATCGGGCAGGACGTGAACTACGCCGTCGCCTGCTCGGTCTTCGACGCCTATGAGGGCCAAACCCGCTTCCGTCCGCAGGAGAGCCAGCGCGCGCTGGCGGAGAGCGGACGGCTCGGCCGCAAGACGGGCGCCGGCGTCTATGATTATTCGGCCGATCTCCTTGCCCCGTCCTTCGCCAAGGACGGGCCGCGGCCACGCACCGTCGCGGTCGGCGATCCCGGCCTGCTCGCGCCTCTGGTCGAGGCCGCGCGCGCGGCCGGGCTCACGATCCAGCCGACCGATCTGCCCCCCGCCACTTTCCGCGCCGACGGCGTGCTGCTGGCGCTCGGCGACGGCCGCCCGCTTGCCGAACGCCAAAGCGTGGACGTGCTGATCGACCATACCCGCGATTTCGCGAGCGCCGAGACGCTCCTCTTCACCCCGCGCGCACCGCTCTCGGCGGCGGTGGCGGCGGGCTTCGCGCGGGCGATCGGCCGCAAGGCTCTGCTGCTGCCCGATCGCCCCGGCCAGCTCGTGCTGCGCACCCTCGCCCAGCTCGCCAACGCCGCCGCCGACGCGGTGACGGATGAGGTGGCGAGCGCCGGGGCGATCGACGAGGCGATGCGCTACGGCGCGAATCATCCCGAAGGCCCGCTCGCCTGGTCGAACCGGGTGGGTCATGCCACGGTCCGCATCGCGCTCGAACATATCGCGGAAGCGATCGGTGATCCGATCTACCGCCCCTCATCACTGTTCGCCGCACCATGAGCGATGACGCGCTCGCGCGCCGCGTCGCCGATGCCATGCTGGCGGCGGAAGGCGCCGGCCCTGCCTGGGGCATTGTCATCGAGGAGGCGCGGGCAGGCTATGCCCGCATTCACATGGCGCTCCGCCCCGACATGCTGAACGGCCACGGCATCGCCCACGGCGGCATGATCTTCGCGCTG
>DASSTK010000346.1:0-3692 GCA_035707945.1 Sphingomonas sp. | reverse complement strand
CGTGGTCGCGATTATCGGCTTGGTGGTGAAAATCATCGAGTTGAGCCGTCGATAGCCGTGCGGGGTCCGGCGCTGGAACGCCGGACCCCAAATGAATTGAGCCCGAGCGCTGGAACGCCCGGGCTCAGGAGGTGATGTATAGAACCATCACACAGTAGCCCTGTTTATATAGCATCCAAGGCTTGCCGAAACAATATGCGCCACACCGAATCCCCCGAGGGCCGCTCCGTCCGCCTGCTGCGCGTGGGCGAGCAGGTGCGCCATATCCTGTCCGACATCCTGATGCGCGGGGACGTGCATGACGAGGTGCTCGCCTCCCACAGCGTCTCGGTGACGGAGGTGCGCATGTCGCCCGATCTCAAGCACGCCACCGTGTTCGTGAAGCCGCTGCTGGGGCAGGACGAGGATGTGGTGCTGAAGGCGCTCCGCACCAACACCGCCTATCTCCAGCGCGAGGTGGCGCGGCGCGTGAACCTGAAGTTCGCGGCCAAACTCAAGTTCATCGCCGACGAGAGCTTCGAGGAAGGCAGCCATATCGACGCGCTGCTGCGCGATCCCCGGGTGGCGCGCGATCTGGATCACGAGGAATAATATCCAGATATATTGACTCGATAAAAACCCGGATATAAATGTCGCCCTCCACGGAGGAACGGCATGACGACCTATACGGCATTCGCGCAGGAGATGTGGCTGGCGACGGGATCGCGCGAGGAGGTGGCGGCGGCGATCCGCGCGCTTCCCGAGCTGCCCCGCGCTTCGGACATTTTGGTGTTCGACGACGCGGACGGCCGCCAGGTCGATCTCGATCTGCGCGAGCCGCCCCGGCCCGAGGCTCCCCGTCCGCGCGGTCGCCCGGCGCTCGGCGTGGTGGCGCGCGAGGTGACGCTGCTGCCCCGCCATTGGGACTGGCTCGGCCGCCAATCGGGCGGCGCGTCCGCCGCGCTCCGCCGCCTCGTCGACGCCGCGCGCAAGGCCGACACGCCCGAACGCGCCGGCCGCGACGCCGCCTGTCATTTCCTCACCGTCATGGCCGGCGATCGCCCCGGCTACGAGGAAGCGATCCGCGCCCTCTACGCAGGCGACCGCCCCCGCTTCGAAATGCTCGCCGCGAAGTGGCCAGGCGCGGTGCGCGATCACGCCATCGGTCTCGCCTGGCGCGATTGACAGCGGGCGAAGTAAGACGCATCTTACCCGGTATGGGCGTCGAGATCAAACTGTCATCCAAGGGGCAGATAGTGATCCCGAAGGATATTCGCGATGCACTCAGCCTCAAGCCGGGGGAAACCTTACGGCTTTCTCGCGAAGGTCGGCGTATCGTACTTGAAGCGCCATCCAAAAATCCCCGCGAGCGGATCAGCTATGAGGAGTTCCGCCGGCGTGTGCCGAGATACGAGGGGCCGCCGATCGCGGTGGAGGACATGACCATCGATTTTGATTGCCTTTGGAATCATGGCGACGAGCACAACGAGCCTTGATCGCGATCGATACCAATATCGTGCTGCGGCTGATTCTCGGCGATGATCTCAAACAGATCGCAGCAATCCGCCGCATCATGGCGCACGAAACCGTGTTTATTTCGCTGACTGTGCTGCTGGAGGTCGGTTGGGTTCTGGCAAGCCGCTATCGGTTGCCGCGAGTGGATGTCGCAACGGCGCTTTCGAGCATCCTGGCTCTGGAAGGTGTTGAAGCTTCAAGACCGGCGATCGCCCGATGGGCGATCGAACGGTATCGCTGCGGCGCCGACTGGGCAGATATGGTGCACCTCGTTTCAGCCTCAAAGATCGGCGGGTTTGCGACGCTGGACCAGCGCCTCGCGAAGAGCGCAGGCATGGATGCGCCGGTCGTCATCGAAACGCTCGCCTGATGGCCAAACTCTATTTCTACTACGCCTCGATGAACGCGGGGAAATCGACCGTGCTGCTGCAATCGGCGTTCAACTATGCCGAGCGGGGGATGCGGACGATGCTGTTCACGGCGGGGGTGGACGATCGGGTGCGGCGCGGGCTGATCCGCTCGCGCATCGGGCTGGAGGCGGAGGCGATCCCGTTCGAGGCGGACACCGATCTGTTCGCGGCGGTGGAAGCCGAACTCGCGCAAGACCAACTCGGCTGCGTGTTGGTGGATGAAGCGCAGTTCCTCACAAGGGCGCAGGTGTTCGGGCTCGCCCGCGTGTGCGACCGGCTCGGCGTGCCGGTGCTCTGCTACGGCCTGCGCACCGATTTCCAGGCCGAGCTGTTCGAGGGATCGGCCTATCTGCTCGGCCTCGCCGACGCGGTGCAGGAGATCAAGACGATCTGCGCCTGCGGCCGCAAGGCGACGATGAACCTGCGCATCGATGCGCAAGGCCGCGCCGTCACCGCCGGCGCGCAGACCGAGATCGGCGGGGACGACCGCTACGTGGCGCTGTGCCGGCGGCATTATATGGAGCAGATGGGCGGCTGATCGGTTTGCGGATTGGAGAGCGACCGACCATGATCCTTCGGAGCATCGCCATGCCTGTCCTGCTTGCCGCCCTGGTCCTCGCCGCCGCGCCCGCTCCGCCGCCGGGGCGGGAGGCGACGATCCTCGGCTATGCGCAGGACGGTCCGGTCGATTACCGGATCGACGGCCAGCGCGGCATCTGGGTGCGCGCCGAGAACGGAAACTGGTATTATCTCCATATCCAGGGCCCCTGCCCGCGCCTCGCTCCGCAGAGCGCGTTCAGCGTCGAGACCGGGCCGCAGGGACAGCTCGATCGCTACAGCGTGATCCATGTCGAGGGCGATCGCTGCCTGCTTTCCTCCGTCACCACCTCCGCGCCGCCGCCGGGATACGGCAAGCATCGGCATTGAGGCTTGCCGCGGGAGCGCGCCCCGCCTAGGCCGCGCCGCCATGCAGGGTGCAGACAGAAACGGCCCCGCGCTCCACGGCTGGCTGGTGATCGACAAGCCCGCGGGGCCGGGATCGACGGAGATCGTATCGGCGGTGAAGCGCGCGCTGCGTGACGGCGGCTATGCGAAGGTGAAGGTGGGCCACGGCGGCACGCTCGATCCGCTCGCCTCCGGCGTGCTGCCGATCGCGCTCGGCGAGGCGACCAAGCTTTCGGGCCGGATGCTGGACGCGGACAAGGACTATGCCTTCACCGTTCAATTCGGCGCCGAAACCGACACACTGGACGGCGAAGGAGAAGTCGTCGCGCGATCGGACAAGCGGCCGATGCGGGCCGAGTTGGAGGCGGCGCTGGCGCGTTTCACCGGCCCGATCGAGCAGACCCCGCCCGCCTATTCCGCGCTCAAGGTGGAGGGGCGGCGCGCCTATGATCTGGCGCGGGCCGGCGAGGAGGTGACGCTGGCGAGCCGGAGAGTCACCATCCATGCTCTTTCCCTGCGTCATCCCCGCGAAAGCGGGGACCCATCTCTCGCACGGTCGACCTGGCGGAGCGGTGAGGAGATGGGCCCCCGCTTTCGCGGGCGTGACGAGGAGGAGCATGGAGACGAAGCGACTCCCCCTCCCCGTTCCGGGGAGGAACTAGGCGAAACCACGCTCGTTGCGCGCGTCTCCAAAGGCACCTATATCCGCAGCCTGGCGCGGGATATCGCGCGGGCGCTCGGCAGCGTCGGCCATGTCACCATGCTCCGCCGCACCAAGTCCGGCCCATTCACCCTCGATCCCGCGATTTCGCTGGACAAACTGGCCGAACTCGCTAAGGGGCG
>DASSTK010000345.1:0-5144 GCA_035707945.1 Sphingomonas sp. | reverse complement strand
CAGCGCGGTCAAGCGCTTCATCGAGGAGGCGCACCGCGCGCTGGGTGCGGCGGGATCGAGCTTCTGCATCGTCCAGTTCGGCCGCGCCACCGCCTTCCCGCACGGCCTGCCCGGCGATCAGCGGCTCGCCGAGGGCGATCTGGTGCTGATCGACACCGGCTGCCGCGTCGAGGGCTACCATTCGGACATCACCCGCACTTACGCCTTCGGACCCGTCGACGAGGAGGAGCGCACGATCTGGTCGCTGGAGAAGGAGGCGCAGGCCGCCGCCTTCGCCGCCGCGCGGCCGGGCGTCCCCTGCGAGGCGGTCGACGCCGCCGCCCGCGCGGTGCTGGAGAAAGCTGGGCTGGGGCCGGACTATCGCCTCCCCGGCCTCCCCCACCGCACCGGCCACGGCATCGGCCTCTCGATCCACGAGCCCGCCTTTCTGGTGCGCGGCGACAAGACGCCGCTCGCGGCCGGCATGTGCTTCTCCAACGAGCCGATGATCGTCGTCCCCGATCGCTTCGGCGTGCGGCTGGAGGATCATTTCTACATGACCGACACAGGCCCCTGCTGGTTCACCGAACCCCAGCCCGCGATCGACCGCCCGGTGAGCTGAACCTCGTCAGTTCGCGCCGGCGCTGCTCGCCGTCCCGGCCACCGACAGCACCGCCAGCGTCAGCGTCTCCACGCCGGTGCGGATCGTCGGCTCGGGCACCGGCGCGAAATAGGGGGAATGATTGACGGGCAGCGGCTTTCCTTCCGCCTTGTAGGCGGCGATCATCTTCGGATCATAGCCGCCGATGCCGAAATAGACGGACTTCTTCATGCCGGCGTCGACGAAATCCGAATAATCCTCGCTCGCCGTCCAGCCCGGCTGATAATCCGGCGTCAGCGTCACCTTGTCCGCGCCGAGCGCGGTCTTCAGCACCGCCGCCGTCTCCGCCGCGAGCGCATCGTCGTTCACCACCGGGCTCGCCGCGGGCGGCCGCCTGATCTCGGGCGCCGGCGCGTGCGCCATCTGGGCGACAGCGTTGGCGGTTGTGATCACGTCGTCGACGATCTGCTTGCGCACGTCCGGATCGTAGGAGCGCAGCGTCAGCTTGAGATCGGCATGATCGGGGATGATGTTGGGCACCGTGCCCGCCTGGAAAGCGCCGACCGTCACCACCCCGAATTTCTGCGGATCCTTCTGGCGGCTGATCACCGCCTGCACGTCGGTGACGAAATGCGCGCCCTCGACGATCGGATCGATGCTCTTGTCCGGCATCGAGCCGTGCGCGCCGACGCCCCGGAAAGTGATCAGAAGCGTGTCGGACGCGGACGTCACCACCCCCTGCTTCACGTTGACCGTACCGAACGCTGTCGGCCCGACATGGGCGGCGAAGCCGTAATCGGGCTTGGGGAAGCGGGTGAACAGCCCGTCAGCCAGCATCGCTTTCGCGCCGCTGATCATCTCCTCGGCAGGTTGACCCACGAACATCAAGGTGCCGTGCCAGCGATCCTTCATCGCGAGCAGCGCCTCGGCGGCGCCGATCCACCAGGCCATATGGCTGTCATGCCCGCAGGCGTGGGCGACATAACTCAGCGTCCCGTCCTCGGTCGTCTGCCTGACCTTGCTGGCGTAGGGCAACCCGGTCTTCTCCTCGACCGGGAGCGCATCGAGCTCGGTGCGGACCAGCACCACCGGCCCCGCCCCGTTCTTGTAGATCGCGACGATCCCCGTTTTGCCGACATGCTCGGTGACGGTGAAGCCGAGCTTGCGCATCTTCGCCGCCAGCAGCGCCGCGGTGCGCGTCTCCTGAAAGCCGAGCTCGGGATGCGCGTGCAGATCCTTGTAGAGCGCGTCGAGCTCCGGATAATTCTTGTCGAACACAGCCTCGATCCGCGCCTTGGCCGCCGCCGCATCGAACGGCGGCGGTGCGGCGAACGCAGCCCCGGGCGCCGCGAGCGCGGTGGCGAGAAGCAGCAGCTTGGTGATCATCGGAAAGGCCCCTTTTCCCTGCCGGGGCAATCAAGACCAAAAAGATGCGGCGCGCAATTCCGCAGGAGATCAGATCAGGGCCAGCAGCGTATCCCGTTTCGCGGCGAGCGCGGCGAAGTCCTCCTCCGGCGCGGCGTCGGCGATCGTCGCCATCGCGCGATCGAGCCGCGCGCGGGCCTCTTCGCCGATCGGCCCGAGCGCGCCCGCCACCGCTTCCATCTCGGCCATGTCGCCCGAGCAGTGGAGCGCGATGTCGCAACCGGCGGCGATCACGCCCGCCGCGCGCTCGCCGAAGCCGCCGCTGAGCGCGCTCATGCCGAGATCGTCGGACATCAGCAGGCCGTCGAAGCCGATCCGGCCGCGGATCACCTCGTCGATTACGGCGGGCGACAGGCTGGCGCAGCGCTCCGCGTCCCAGGCGGTATAGACGACATGCGCCGTCATCCCCATCGGCGCGTCGTTCAGCCGCGCGAAGGGCAGCAGATCCTCCGCCAGCTCCTCCTCGGAAACCGTGACCACCGGCAACTCCTTGTGACTGTCCGCCATCGCCCGGCCGTGGCCCGGCATATGCTTGACGACGCCGATCACGCCGCCCTCGCGAAGCCCGTCCAGCACCAGCCGCCCCAGCGAGGCGACCTGCACCGGATCGCTCCCCAGCGCGCGATCGCCGATGATCGCGTCAGCATAGGGCCGGCGCACGTCGAGCAGCGGCAGGCAATCGACGTTGACGCCCACCTCGCGCAGCATCCCCGCGATCGCGCGCGCGTTCAGCCGCGCCGCTTCCATCGCCGAGACGGGGGCCTTCTCGTATAGCGCCGCGAAGGGCTCGGCCGACGGCAGCTTCGGCCATATGGGCGGCCCCATGCGCTGCACCCGGCCGCCTTCCTGATCGATCAGGATCGGCAGATCGTCCCGCCCGACGAGCGCCCGCAGATCATCGGTGAGCGCACGCATCTGCGCCCGGTCCACGCAGTTGCGCTTGAACAGGATGAAGCCCGCCGGATTGGCCGAGCGGAAGAAGGCGCGCTCGGCCTCGCCCAGCGTCGGGCCGGCGAGGCCGAAAAAGGCCGGAAGCATCGCCGGACGGCTCGCCTGCTCAGCCCACCACGATGCAGGATTCGCCCGCGACCTTCAGCTTGGCGCAGACATTGCCCGCGCCCGGCCCGCTGGCGCGCAGGCGGTAATAGGTCTTGCCGTTGACCTCCGCCTTCACGACCGAATGGGTGAGCGGCGCGAGATACTGATAACGGCCGGAAAGCGCTTTCCACGCGGCGTTGGCCTTGCTCTCGCTATCGAGCGCACCGAGCTGGATGGTCGCCCCCGCCCCGGTCGGAGCCGGAGCCGCCTTGGCGGTCTCCGTCTTGGCCGGAGCGGCGGGTTTCGCCGGCGCCTGCGGCTTGACCGCGGCCGGCGTAGCGGGAGCCTGGCTGGCCGCCTTGGCGGGTGCGGGCTGGGCGGCGGCGGGCTTGCCGCGCGTCACCGGCTGCTCGGGCGTGGCGGAAAGGTCGATCGGCGCGTTGGGATCGGCCCCCTCGCTCGCCGCGTAGGTGGAGTCGCCCTGCCCCTTGACCTTCATCCCGCCCGGCTCGGCGGGCTTGACCTTGTAGGGCCCGGGCGCGGCGGCGATCATGCGCGAATCGCCCGGCGCGACGCTCGTTTCCCCCGACGCACGCTGCTTCAGCCAATAAACCCCGCCGACGATGAGGCCGAGCGCGATCAGCGCGACGATCAGCCCCGCGATCAGCCGGCCGGCGGAAACGCCTTCGTCCCCGCGCTCCTCCTCCACCGGCTCCAGCCAGGGCAGCCGATCCTCATCGGGCGCGCCGCCAATGTCACGTCCCAGATCGGACATCGCTCACATCTCCTCGGCCGCCGCGACTCCCATGATCGCCAGCCCGTTTCGGATAATCTGCCCCAAGCCTTCGGCGAGGGAAAGCCGGGCGCGTGTCATTTCGGGATTTTCCTGCACCAAAAAGCGACGGCTCGGATCATCGTTGCCCCGGTTCCATTGCGCGTGGAAAGCAGCGGCGAGATCGTAGAGATAGAAGGCGACGCGGTGCGGCTCGCGCGTCGCCGCCGCCTGCCCCACCACGCGTGGGAACTGCGCGGCGAGCTTGACCAGCGCCAGTTCCTCCCCGTCGAGCAGGGTGAGATCGGCGCCTTCGTCCGAAATCCCCATCTCCTTCGCCTTGCGCTGCACCGAGCGGATGCGGGCGTGGGCGTACTGGACGTAGAAGACCGGATTGTCCTTCGAGGCTTCGACCACCTTGGCGAAGTCGAAATCCATCTGCGCGTCGGCCTTGCGGGTGAGCATGGTGAAGCGCACCACGTCGCGCCCCACCTCGCGCACCACGTCCGCCAGCGTGACGAACTGGCCGGAGCGCTTGGACATCTTCACCGGCTCGCCGTTCCTCAACAGCCGCACCATCTGGACGAGCTTGACGTCGAAGCGCTTGGGCTGCCCTCCGGTCAGCGCCGCCACCGCCGCCTGGATGCGCTTGACCGTGCCGGCGTGGTCCGCGCCCCAGATGTCGATCAGCTCGTCCGCATTCTCCGCCTTCTGCGCGTGATAGGCGAGATCGGTGCCGAAATAGGTGAGCCCGCCCTTCGAGTTCCTGACCGGGCGGTCCTGATCGTCGCCGAAGCGGGTGGCGCGGAACAGCGGCAGCTCCACCGGCTCCCAATCCTCCGGCGTCTCGCCCTTCGGTGCTTCGAGCACACCCGTATAGAGCAGCCCGTCCGCCTCCAGCCGGGCAAAGGCGGCGTCGACCCGTCCCGTCTCCTGCACCTCGGCTTCGGAGGCGAACACGTCATGGTGGATGCCGAGCAGGGCGAGATCGGCGCGGATCATGTCCATCATCGCCGCGACCGCGCGCTTGCGGAACAGCGCCAGCCATTCCTCCTCCGGCGCGTCGGCGTAGCGGCTGCCGAACTCGGCGGCGAGCGCGGCTCCCACCGGCTTCAGATAGTCGCCCGGGTAGAAGCCTTCGGGAATGTCCCCGATCTCCTCGCCCAGCGCCTCACGGTAGCGCAGGTGGACCGAGCGGGCGAGCGTCTGCACCTGCGCGCCGGCGTCGTTGACATAATATTCGCGCGTCACCGGATGGCCGACGAAGGCGAGCAGGCTGGCGAGGGCATCGCCCACCACCGCGCCCCGGCAGTGGCCCATGTGCATCGG
>DASSTK010000344.1:0-8250 GCA_035707945.1 Sphingomonas sp. | reverse complement strand
CGGAAGCGATCGAGGCGGGTGAGCGCCTTCTCGTCCGCGTCCTTGTCGATCGCGCCGTGCTTGGCGCCTGGCCGGACGAGCTCGGGAATGCGGTGGCCGATGGCGCGGCCGAACACCACGAGGTCGATCAGCGAGTTGGAGCCGAGGCGGTTCGCGCCGTGGACCGAGACGCACGCCGCCTCGCCCACCGCGAACAGGCCGGGGACGACCGTATCCGGGTTCCCGTCCTTCAGCGTCACCACCTCGCCATGATAGTTGGTGGGGATGCCACCCATATTGTAATGGACGGTCGGCGTGACGGGGAGCGGCTGGCGGGTGAGATCGACGCCCGCGAAGATCTTGCCCGTCTCGGTGATGCCGGGAAGGCGCTCGGCCAGCACCTTGGGATCGATATGATCGAGGTGCAGATAGATATGATCCTTGTTCGCGCCGACGCCGCGGTCCTCGCGAATCTCCATCGCCATCGCGCGGCTGACCACATCGCGGCTGGCCAAGTCCTTGGCGGAGGGGGCGTAGCGCTCCATGAAGCGCTCGCCCTCGCTATTGGTGAGGTAGCCGCCCTCGCCGCGCGCGCCCTCGGTGATGAGCACGCCCGCGCCGTAGATGCCGGTCGGGTGGAACTGGACGAACTCCATGTCCTGCAAGGGGAGCCCGGCGCGCAGCACCATGCCGCCGCCGTCGCCGGTGCAGGTGTGCGCCGATGTCGCCGAGAAATAGCAGCGCCCGTAGCCGCCCGTCGCCAGGACGACGGCGTGGCTGCGGAAGCGGTGGATGGTGCCGTCCTCCATGCACATGGCGATCACGCCTTTGCAGACGCCGCCTTCCATGATGAGGTCGAGCGCGAAATATTCGACGTAGAAATCCGCGTCATATTTCAGGCTCTGCTGGTAGAGCGCGTGGAGCATGGCGTGGCCGGTGCGATCGGCCGCCGCGCAGGTGCGCTGGGCGGGCGGGCCCGCGCCCATATTCTGCATCATGCCGCCGAACGGGCGCTGGTAGATCCTGCCCTCGTTGGTGCGGCTGAACGGCACGCCGGCGTGCTCCAGCTCATAGACGGCGGCGGGCGCTTCGCGGCAGAGATATTCGATCGCGTCCTGATCGCCCAGCCAATCCGATCCCTTGACGGTATCGTACATGTGCCAGGTCCAGTGATCCGGCCCCATATTGCCGAGCGAGGCGGCGATGCCGCCCTGCGCCGCGACGGTGTGGCTTCGCGTCGGGAACACCTTGGTGATGCAGGCGGTCTTCAGGCCGCGCTCGGCGATGCCCATAGTCGCGCGCAGGCCCGATCCCCCCGCGCCCACGACAACGGCGTCATAGACATGATCGATGATGGTGTAGGCTTCGGTCATTATGCGGGCACCCCGCCGAAGGCGATCTTGAGGATGGAGAAGATGCACAACGCCGCGCAGACCACGACATATGCGTTCAGGATCAGGATGCAGGCCACCTTGTTGCCGGGCTCATGCACATAATCCTCCATGAGCACCTGCAGCCCCAGGCGGAAGTGCCAGAACACCGAGACGACGAGCAGGATCAGCGCCACCGCCACGAAGGGCGATTTGAGCCATAGCACCATCGCGGCGTGGTCGATCACCGGCAGGCGCGCCAGCGACACCACGAACCAGATCATCAGGAACAGGTTGCCCGCGGCGGTGACGCGCTGGAGCCACCAGTGATGCGTGCCCTCGTGCGCCGCGCCGAGGCCCCGGACGCGGCCGAGCTCGGTTCCCGTGCCCATCAGTATTTCCCCCAGAAAATCCAGAGCCAGAAGGCGAGCGTGGCGAGCAGCGAGAAGATGATCGTCGCGATCGCGCCGAGCTTGTTGATGCGAAGCTCATAGCCGGCGCCGGTGTCCATGACGAAATGGCGGATGCCGGAGGCGAGGTGCTGGAAGAAGCTCCAGCTAAGCCCCACGCCGATGATCACCGCGATGATATGCACCGCCTGCTGCGCGCCCGCGTGCGGGCTCATCGGATCGGGCTTCACCAGCCACGTATAGAAGATATCATAGGCGTTGGGGCTCATCGCCGCGGCGACCAGCCACCAGGTGAAGATCAGCCCGCCGCCGATCGCCATCGCCGCGCCGGTGGCGCGGTGCAGGATCGAAACCAGCATGTTCGGGCCCCATTTCCAGACGGTGAGATGGGGCGAAAGCGGCCGCGCAGGATTATGCGCCATCGGGGTCTCCGGTCGGTTTGTCGCGGGACCATGTACCCCAACCCGTCCGTCATGCAAGCGCGCTCTCCTACGGCTAGGATAACTTCGCGTTTACCCTTTCCGGCCTATCCCGTCCGCAATCACGCCACGCCAGCGGGGGATCGGAGACGAAATGAGCGACGGGATCATGGGCGAAGTGTCGTTGAGCGACGCCGAGATCGATGCGCGCGTCGCCGCCTACGCCGCCATCGGCGATGTCGAAACCCACCGCCGACGGATGTGGGAGAAGGCGCGCGATATCGTGGAGCCCGAGCTTCGCGCCTATTACACCGCGCTCTTCACCGACACCTATCACGCCGACGCGGCGATCGTCCGCGCGATGACGGCCTCGATCGAGTGCAGCTACGGCCAGCCGATCGACGCGCACTGGGTCCGCATCGCCGCCGATCATGGCAATCGCATGCTGGCGCTGGGCATCGCCCCGCACGAGGTGGTGCGCGACATGACCGACAAGGCGCGCCGCGTCGCCCGCCTGCTGATGGACGCTTTTCCCGACGATCCCGATTTCGCGCTCGAATCGGCGCTGGCGATCCGCGCGATCGACGGTTTCCGCTTCGAGATCATGCAGGCCGAGGTGGAGGCGGTGCGCCGCAAGGCCGCGGCCGACGATCGCAGCCTGAACAGCAGCGCCTATCGCGAACAGATCATCGAGATCGTCTCCTCGGCGATGCGCAGCTCGGGCGCGCTCAAGGGGCAGACCACCGCCACCTCGGCTTCCGCGCGCGGCATGCTGGGCAAGGCGAGCGAGGTCGCCGCCGCCGCCGAGCAATCCGCCGTCGCCATGCGCGAGGCGGCGCAGACCGCCGCCGGGCTGATCCGCGCGATCGAGCAGGCGCGTTCGGAGGTGGAGATCGCCGCCGGGGTCGCCACCCGCGCCGCCGATCAGTCCGCCGAGGCGGTCGCCGTCTCGGAGGCCTTGTCCGGCCACGCCCAGGCGATCGAATCGATCCTGGGGCTGATCCGCGACATCGCAGGGCAAACCAACCTGCTCGCGCTCAACGCAACCATCGAGGCGGCGCGCGCCGGCGACGCCGGGCGCGGCTTCGCGGTGGTGGCGCAGGAGGTGAAAAGCCTCGCCAGCCAGACAGCGCGCGCCACCGACGACATCGCCGCCAAGATCGCCGCGATCCAGTCGGCCAGCCGCCAGACGCTCGACGTCAACGGCTCGATCCGCGACATCGTGAGCGAGGTCCGCACCTCGGCCCAGCGCATCCGCGAGGCGATGGAGGCGCAGGCGCAGACGGTGACGATGATCACCGCGGCCGTCGACGAGACCGCGCTCGCCGCCGACTCCATGTCCGGCACCATCGCCGCGATCCGGGTGGATACGGAGGCGGTGGCCTCCGATATCGACCGGCTGGAGGCGGGCTTCCGCTCCGTCGACGCGGAACTGGCGCGGCTGGAGAACACCACCGGCGAGTTCGTGGCCCGCATCGCGGCCTGACGGCAGCTTCCCAAGCGAAATCTCTTTCCGTTCGTGCCGAGCAAAGTCGAGGCACCAACCCCTCGACTTCGCTCGGGGCGAACGGAAGGGGTGGAGATAAAAGCATCAGCCGCTAAGGCTGCGGCCATGTCTCGCATCCATATCCTCGCCACCGGAACCAGCCGGGGCATCGGCGCCGCCATCCTCGACGCGCTCGATAGCGATCGGGCCCGCATCGTCGGCCACGCCAGCCGCCCGCGCGGCGGCGATCTGATCCCCGCCGATCTCGATGAGCCGGGCGCGGCGCATGCGCTCTGGACGGAAGCGATGGAGCGGCTCGACGGCCGGATCGACGTGCTCGTCAACAATGCCGGCATCTTCGAGGCCGCGCCGATCGATCTGCCCGACGCCGACTGGCTGCGCGCTTGGGAGCGGACGATGCGGATCAATCTCACCGCCGCGGCCGAGCTTTCGCGGCTGGCGGTGGCGCACTTCCTAGCGCGGGGCGCGGGCGGGCGGATCGTTAACGTCGCCAGCCGCGCCGCCTATCGCGGCGATTCGCCCGCGCACTGGCATTACGCCGCCTCCAAGGCGGGCATGATCGGCATGACCAAATCCATCGCGCGCGGCTATGCGAAGGACGGCGTGCTCGCCTTCGCCGTCTGCCCCGGCTTCACCATGACCGGCATGGCCGAGGAGTATCTGGCGAGCCGGGGCGGCGACAGGCTGCTCGCCGACATTCCCTTGGGTCGCGTGGCGACGCCTGAGGAGGTGGCGGAGACGGTGCGCTGGCTTGCCCTCGACGCCCCCGCCTCCGCCACCGGCGCGGTGATCGACGTCAACGGGGCGAGCTATGTGCGGTGAGTTCCCGCGCGAAATGCGAAACCAGGTCCCCGCTCCGTTCGCCCCGAGCGAAGTCGAGGGGCTGCTACAGGGCCTCGACTGCGCTCGGCCCGAACGGAAAGATAATGACCTCCAATAGACAATCAGCCTCCGATAGCTGGAAGATCACCCTCCGCTGCACCCGCGCGGAGGCGGAGGCGCTGGCGGCGGCCGCCGATCTTTTTCCCGAACTCGACGAGCCGCCGGTGCTCAACACACTGGAGCCCGACGAAAGCCGGCCGGAGGAATGGCTGCTCGAAGCCTATACGGAAGGCCGGCCGGACGCCGCCACCGTCGCGGCGGTGCGCGCGCTGATCCCGTCTGCCGCCGATGCGGAGCCGCGCGTCGGGAAGGTCGAGGCGCGGGACTGGGTGACGCTGAGCCAGGAGGGACTGGAGCCGATTCGGGCCGGGCGCTTCTACGTCCACACCGCCGCCCATGCCGATGCGGTCCCGGCGGATGCGATCGCCTTCCGCATCGAGGCGAGTCGCGCCTTCGGCACCGGCCACCACGCCACCACCGCCGGCTGCCTGACCATGCTCGATCGGCTGAAGCGGCAAGGGGCGCATTACCGGACGATCGCCGATGTCGGCACCGGCACCGGGCTGCTCGCCTTCGCCGCGATGAAGCTGTGGCCGCGCGCGCAAGCGATCGCGACCGATATCGACCCCATCTCGATCGAGGTGACGCTGGAGAATGCCGAAGCCAACGGCGTGGCGCTCCGCCGTCTCGCGCTGGCGGTGGCGGAAGGGGTGGATCATCCGCTGTACGAGGCGTTCGGGCCGTTCGATCTGGTGATCGCCAACATCCTCGCCCAGCCGCTGATCGAGCTCGCGCCCTCGATCGCATCGGTCCTCGCGCCGGGCGGCGCGCTGATCCTCGCCGGATTGCTCGACAGCCAGGCCGAAGCGGTGACGCACGCCTATCGCCGACAGGGGCTGCGTTTGGCGGACCGCATCACGCTCGGCGACTGGCCGACGCTGATGCTGCGGAAAAGGCGGCGACTCTGAAATCCTCCCCAAGCTTGCTTGGGGAGGATCAGGAAGCAGCCGCCACGATCGCGGCCCAGCCCGCTTCGTCGATCACCTCGATGCCGAGTTCGCGGGCCTTGGCGAGCTTGGAGCCGGCGTCCGCCCCCGCCACCACCAGGTCGGTGCTCTTGGAGACCGAGCCCGCCGCCTTGGCGCCCAGCCGCTCGGCCTGCGCCTTGGCCTCGTCGCGGCTCATCGTCTCGAGCTTGCCGGTGAACACCACCGTCTTGCCCGATACCGGCGAGGCGAGCGTTTCGTGGACGACATCCTCGATGGCGAGCTCGGAGGCGAGATCGGCGACCACCTCGCGGTTGTGCGGCTCGGCGAAGAAATCGAGCAGCGCCTCGGCCACCTCCGGCCCGATATCGCGCGTGCCGATCGCAGCGACCAACTCCCTGGCGCGCCGTATCTCGAACTTGCGTTCCGTTTCGCCCAGCGCGGGGGCAAGGGCGGCGCGCACCGCCAGCGCCGCCTCGATCATGGCCATGAAGCCTTCGAAGCTGCGATAGCGGCGGGCGAGCTCGCGCGCCGTCACCTCGCCGATATGGCGGATGCCGAGCGCGAACAGGAAACGATCGAGCGGGATCGTCCGCTTGTCCTCGATCGCGTCGAGCAGATTGTCGACCGACACTTCCGCCAGCCGCTCGCGCGCGACCAGCGCCTCGCGTTTGGCCCTAAGCCGGAAAATGTCGGCGGGGGACGCGATCAGCCCGTCGTGGAAGAACTCCTCGACGCGCACCAGACCCAGCCCGCGAATGTCGAAGGCGTGACGGGAGGCGAAGTGGATCAGCCGCTCCACCCGCTGCGCCGGGCAGATCAAACCGCCGGTGCAGCGCCACACAACCTCTCCTTCCTCGCGATCGGCGGCCGATCCGCATTCGGGGCAGACCTTCGGGAAGACGAAGGCGGGGCGCTCCTCGTCACGGGTCAGCACCTCGACGATCTGCGGGATGACGTCGCCCGCGCGCTGGACCACGACGCGATCGCCGGGGCGCGCGCCCAGCCGCTCGATCTCGTCGGCGTTGTGGAGCGTGGCGTTGGTGACGACGACGCCCCCCACCGTCACCGGCTCCAGCCGCGCGACCGGGGTGAGCGCGCCGGTACGGCCGACCTGGATGTCGATGGCGCGAAGCATGGTCTGCGCCCGCTCGCCCGGAAACTTGTGCGCGATCGCCCAGCGCGGCGCGCGCGCGACCTGGCCCAGCCGCTGCTGCCAATCGAGCCGATCGACCTTGTACACCACCCCGTCGATATCGAAGGGCAGGTCCGCGCGGGCAGCCTCGATCGCGCGATACTGGGCGAGCGCGGCCTCCACGCCCTCGCAGCGCACCAGCCGATCGGAGACGGGCAGGCCCAAGCCGGCGATGGCGCGCATCACGGCACATTGGGTGTCGCCCGGCAGCGCCGAACATTCGCCCCAGCCGTGGGCGAGGAAACGCAGCGGGCGGCCGGCGGTGACGGCGGGATCCTTCTGGCGGAGCGATCCGGCGGCGGCGTTGCGCGGATTGGCGAACACCCGCTCGCCCGCCAGCCGCTCGTTCAAGGCGGCGAAATCCGCCTTGCTCATATAGACTTCGCCGCGCACCTCGAACACGTCCGGCGCGTCCCCGGAAAGCGTTTCGGGAATATCCCCGATGGTGCGGACATTGGCGGTCACGTCCTCGCCGATCGCGCCGTCGCCGCGCGTGGCGGCGAGCGCCAGCCGCCCCTTCTCGTAGCGCAGCGAGCAGGAGAGGCCGTCGATCTTGGGCTCGGCGGTGAGCGCGACCGGCTCGCCCTCGGCCAGCGCGAGGAAGCGGCGGACGCGGGCGACGAACTCCTCCACCTCCGCATCGGCGAAGGCGTTGTCGAGGCTGAGCATGGGCCTGGCGTGCGCCACCTTGGCGAGATGGCCGGAGGGCGCCGCGCCGACCTGCCGGCTCGGCGAATCGGCGCGGACGAGATGCGGGAAAGCCGCCTCCAGCGCCGCATTCTCCCGCATCAGCGCATCGAACTCCGCATCCGAAATCTCGGGCGCGTCGGAACCATGATACAGCCGATTATGCCGCGCGATCTCGGATGCGAGATAGGTGAGGCGTTCCGCGGCTTGGCTCTCGGAAAGGGGGGCGGGATCGGGCGCGGTCATGCTGTGATCGCTAGGACAGGACCGGTAGCGCGATCAAGCGGGGCGCGGGTTGGTCTGCGACTGGTGGGATGCGGAACGAAGCTATGTGATTTTGAGCCCAAAACGGAGCCGTAACCGCTGCCACCATGATATTCGCTCTACGGCCGTGAAACGTGTGCCACCAAGGCGCGCAGCAGGCTGACCCGCGAAAAGGGCGTTGAGCATTTCCTTGCTCAAGCCGTCGGGGATAGGAATCGCTGCCGAACAAGTTTCCAGACGAACGCCGTCTACAAAAACCTCAATCGTCCTCGCGCTTGCCCAAACGACCAAACAGTCCGAGGTCCATTCCATATCGCCTATTGTGCGGGCGTCAGAGCCGGAAGGTTTCAGAATAACGGTCGATCTAACCGGAACGACAATCTCCTCCGCCCACGGCTCAAGCCACACTGGTAGCGTGCCCGGTCCCGGATTAGAAAGGCCCCAAAAGATTTTCAGCATCTGCCATCAACACCATTTTTCAGATGATGTGAGTGAGCGCAACTGGAGCACAAGCCGCCCAAGTCTCACGCCGCCTCCAGCAGCCTCGCCGC
>DASSTK010000343.1:0-8226 GCA_035707945.1 Sphingomonas sp. | reverse complement strand
GCCCGACCAGATGACGAGATCGGCGTCCTTGCCCGGCTCGAGCGTGCCGATCCGATCGGCGAGGCCCAGCGTCCTGGCCGGATTGGCGGTGAGCCACTCGACGACATGCTCGGGCGGCAGCGTCAGCCCCGCGCGCCGGCCCGCCGCCGCCGCCTTGCCCGCTTCGATATTGAGCCACTGGCCGAGAAAGGGCGAATCCGAGTGCATCATCGCGCAGCCGCCCGCCGCGTCGATGAAAGCGGCGTTGGCGCGGATGCCGTCCAGCGCCTCCATCTTGTAGCCCCACCAATCGGACCACACCGCCGCGCAGATGTGGTTGGAGACGAGCAGCGGCGCGAT
Source organism: Sphingomonas sp. (assembly GCA_035707945.1). Taxonomy (GTDB): domain Bacteria; phylum Pseudomonadota; class Alphaproteobacteria; order Sphingomonadales; family Sphingomonadaceae; genus Solisphingomonas. The sequence goes on along the minus strand of DASSTK010000343.1, from coordinate 7,887 downwards.
CTTGTAGGCCTCGACAGCGTGGTGGAAGGCGGCGATGCGGAAGCCGATCGCGCGGGAAAGGTCGATCATCACCGCCATCTCGTCGGCGCGGTAGCAGTGCATATGGACGGCGATGTCGCCGTTCAGCATGGCCGCGAGCGTATCGAGCTTCGGATCGTCCTCGGGCCGGTCGTCATCCTCCCCGGAAAGATATTCGTCCCATTCGTGCATATAATGGCGCGCGCGGGCGAACTCGCCGCGGATATAGGCGATCTCGCCCTGACGGCTGGTGGGGCCGCGCTTCTGTTCGACGTCGGTGGTCTTGGGGTTCTCGCCGCACGCCATCTTCATGCCCCAGGGCGCCCCCGGCATCTCCATCGCCTGCACCGTGGCGGCGGGGATGGGGTGGACGACCACCGATCGGCCGCCGAAGATCGGGTCCGATCCGGGCAGGATCTGGAGCGTCGTCACCCCGCCCGCGAGCGCGCGGGAAAAAGCCGGGTCCTGCGGATTGACCGCCGTGGCGATCCAGGTGCCGGCGGCGTCGGGATCGGACAGTTCGCTGACGTCGGAGGCTTCGGCGTCGAGCGAGGTCTGCGGCACGACATAGGTGCCGTCATGGCTGTGGACGTCGATGATGCCGGGCGTCACCCAGCGCCCGCGTGCGTCGATCACCCGCGCTCCCTTTGCCGACAAGCCATGCCCGACCGCGACGATCCTGCCGCCCCGCATCAGCACATCGCCGTCGTCGATGCGATGGCCCGCGCCGTCGAGCACGGTCGCGTGGGTGACGAGCGTGTCTTCGCGCGGCAGCGGCCGGTAGGTGCTCGGAAAGAGATCGGTGAGATAGGGCGCCGTCACGCCCGCGGGCGGTTGATGGTCATGGTGACGGCCGTGCGATCCGCGCGCGGCGAGCGGCGATACCGCGAGAATCGTCAGGGCGACGCAGGCGATCGCTTTGCCGATCCTTCCCACGCCGCCCCTCCTTACTTTTCGGAAGCCTCAGAACTTCTTCGTGATCGTCCCGATGATCTGCCGCCCCGCGCCGTACACGCAGCCGTAGAAGCTGGCGCAGCGCGCGACATAGCGTTTGTCGAAGATGTTCGAGCCGTTCACCGCGAAGCGCCATCCGGGGATGTCATAGTGGAGAATGGCGTCGAACAGCGTCGCCGAATCCGCGTAGATCACCGGCGTTCCGAACTGGCCGGGCAAAGCGCCGGTGCTCTTGCTGGTGTAACGTGCGCCGAAGCCCGCGCCGAAGCCCGCCAGCGGCCCCTTCTGCAGCGTGTAATCCACGAACAGCGAGGCCTTGTGCTTGGGCGTGACCGGCAGGGGATAGCCGACATCGGCCGGCTCGCTGACGCTCGAAAGCACCTTGCTGTGATTATAGCTGTAGGAAGCGTTGATGGTGAGCTGATCGTGGATGCGTGCGACCAGTTCGGCCTCCGCGCCATAGACTTCCACCTGTCCGCCCTGCGTCACGAATACCGGGGTGATGCCCACCTGCGGGGAGACGAAGTTGCTCTCCTTGATGTCGAAACCGGCGATGGTCGCGAACAGCTTCACGTCGGAGGGCAGCCCGCGTGCGTCATATTTGACGCCGCCTTCCCATTGATGGGTGGTGGTGGGCTGCAGCGGTTTTCCCGTCGCCGAATCCGTGCCCAGCACCGGCTCGAACGAGGTCGCATAGCTCACATAGGGCGCGATGCCGGAGGAGGTGACGTAGTTGGCGCCGATCCGGTAGGTGAACTTGTGCTGGCTCTGCTCCGGGCCAAAGACCGCGGGCGTCGACATAGGCGTGAACGGCGCGGCCGTGCGCGTCTTCACCCAGTCGTAGCGGCCGCCGAGCAGCACATAGAGATCGCCGAGCTTGATCTGGTCCTGACCATAAACGCCGGTCTGCTTGAAGCGCTGCTGGTTGTACCGCGTAGGATAGCCGATGTCCCGCTCGAATGCCGGATTATAGACCGGATCGAAGGCGTCTATGATGCCGGCGAACACGAAATTGTCCGCCGCTACATTGCGGACGTTCCGGTAGTCGAGGCCGAGCAGAAGCTTATGCCGGATCGGGCCGGTATCGAAAGTCGCATCCAGCCGATTATCGATGGCGAAGCTGCTTACCTTCTCCATATAGCTGAAATTATATTGCTGGAGATCGCGATAATAGCTCGGCTTGGTCGGATCGGTGGTGTTGATGAAGCCGCCGCCGCTATAAAGGCCGATCGGGGTCGCCTCGTGATAGTGGCTCCACTTGGCGTTGGAGTGGAATATGATCGCGTCCGAGAAGCGGTGCTCGAAATCATAGCCGATGCCGTATTGGCGGCGTTCGAACAGATCGGCGGGATCGTCGAGGTTGGTGGAACGCTTGATCCGGCCGTTGGGATTGGGAAGCAGCGTGCCGTAGATCGGCAGGAATCCGCCCGCGCCGCCATGCACCTCGTCATATTGATAATAGAGCAGCCCGGTCAGCTTCGTTCTGCTGTCGAACTTGATCGTCGCGGTGGGCGCGGCGAGCAGGCGCTTGATGTGGGTGTGGTCCACCTCGCCGTCGGCATCGCGATAGAGGGTGGTGAAGCGCGCGTCGAGCCAGGGCGTGACCGGGCCGGTCAACGTGCCGGCGAGCTCGGCGAAATTGTGGCTGCCGTACTTGCCCTCGATCTCTCCCCCGAAGGTGCTCGACGCGCGGCGGCTGGTCTCGTTGATGATGCCGCCGGGGGGCGCCAGGCCATAGAGCGCCGAGGAGGGGCCTTTCAGGATGTCGAGCGACTGGAAGGCGTAGAGATCGACGCCGGTGGCCGCGATCGTGGTGGTGGCCGGCACGGCGAGCCCGTCGATATATTGCTTGGGCGTGAAGCCGCGCACCGTCACGAAATCGTAGCGCGGATCGGGGCCGTAATTCTCCCCGAATACGCCCGCCGTGTAGCGCACCGCCTGCTGGGCGTCGATGAAGTTGAGCAGATCGATCTGGTCGCGGGTGACGACCGACACCGATTGCGGCGTCTCGATCAGCGGGATGTTGGCCTTGTTCGCGGTTTCGGCCCCTTCGGGCACATAATGGCGCGCCGTGACGATGATCTGGCCGTTGTCCGTACGCACCGTCTGCACCGAACTCGCATTGTCCGTGTGCGGGGAATCAGGCGAAGCGGTGGCCGGGTTCGTCGTATCCTGAGCGTGCGCGGCTCCCGCTGCGATGATCGCGGCGCTCGCCAGCAGCAGCGTGCGCGAAGCACGATGAAAACAAAGCATGGCTCCCCCCTTCTCTGTTTCGTTCCTGATCCGCTTTGCGGACGTTTTGATGTTGCGCATATTATCGGAAAGCGGTGCAGGCCCTTTTCGGGATCGGGTCGCATTCCATCGCGGGCGGGCCGATGAGAAGACGCCGTCAATGCGAAACGGCGACGACCCCGGATGGGGCCTCCGCGCCCTCCCGCCAGACCCGGCCGAGCCGCGAATGGCGAAAACCGTATAAACGATAGAGGCCCGCGCCCACCAGCACATAGGCGATCAGGATCGCGGCCGGAATCCAGTCTCCGCCCGCCGCCTTCGCGCCGATGTCGACGAACACGGGCGCGATCATCGCCAGCGTGAAGAGGAGCGAGAGCATCGGCGTCACGCCGATCCAGATGCGGCCGATCCGAATGCCGCCGCCGGGCGCGCGGAAAGGGCGGGGAAGGTCCGGTTCGGCCGAGCGCAGCCACATGGTGCTCACCGCGACTGTCAGGAATACTATGCCGGTTCCGATGCTGACGAGATCGCCCAGGATGGCGATCGGCAGCAGCGCCGCACCTACGCCCGCGATCGCCGCCACCGCGATCGTGCCGAGATGCGGCGTGCGGAAGCGCGGGTGGACCGCGCAGAAGAAGCGCGGCAGCAGCCCGTCGCCCGCCATCGCGAAGCAGACCCTCGAATGCGCATAGGTGTTGACCATCAGCACAGAGGAGAGGCCGGCCAATGCGCCGAGCTTGATGATGAGGGTGAACGCGGGCCGGCCTATCACGTCCACCGCCACGGCCACCGGATCGGGCACGTTCAGCCGCGTGTAGGGCACGAGCCCGGTCAGCACCAGCGCGACCGCGACATAGACGATCGTGGCGACGGCGAGCGCGCCCAATATGCCGATCGGCACGTCTCGCTGGGGCTTGCGCGCCTCGAGCGCGGCGGTCGCCACCGCCTCGAAGCCCAGATAGGCGAAGAACAGGATCGAAGCGCCGCGCAACACGCCCGCCCAGCCGAAGGCGAAACCGCCCTGGCTCGGCGGCACGAAGGGATGCCAGTTGGCGGTATGGACATGCGGCGCGCCGACGATCACGAAGGCGACGAGCACGCCGATCTTCACCGCCACCATCGCCGCGTTCAGGCGCGCCGAATGTGTCACGCCGCGCACCAGTACGAAGGCGAAGACGGCCACCGCCGCCGCCGCGATCAGATTGACTCCGCCGCCAACGGCGAAGCCGCCTCCTGCCGGGCCGGGCGTCGCCTGTATCAGTGGCGTGGCGATCACCGCCGGAACGGCGATCCCGAAATCGCCCAGCAGGCTGACCAGATAGCCGGAGACGCCCACCGCCAGCGCCGAACCCGCCAGCGCGAACTCGAGCGAGATCATCCATCCCAGAATCCAGGCGAACACCTCGCCCATCGCCGCATAGGCGTAGCTGTAGGACGCGCCCGAAACGGGCAGCGTGGAAGAAAGCTCGGCATAGCAGAGCGCGGTGAAGCCGCACGCCACCGCCGCCAGCACGAAGGAAAGCGTCACCGCCGGCCCGGCATAGCTCGAAGCGGCGATCCCGGTCATCACATAGACGCCCGCGCCGATGATGCAGCCGATGCCGAGCAGCACGAGCTGAAACGCCCCCAAGCCCCTGACCAGACCGGATTGCTCGATCTCGGCGCGCACGTCGGCGAGCGGCTTGCGGATCATCAATCGATGCGGTCGCCGGGCCATACGCAATTTCCCTGTTGAGTGGGCGAGCCTATCAGCGCCCGCAGCGGCCGAAATGCTGGCGCGGGCCGCGCTTCGTTCGGCGCAGGCCGTGATGGGGGGAGCTTAGCCCCGCACCGTTTGCGTCATCCACGCCGCCAGCGTCGCATCGTCGAGTCCGGTGACGATCTCGTCGAAAGTCTGCGTCGCTTCGTCCTGCCCCAGCTTGAAGCGCGGATGCGCCGCGATCACCCGCGCGCGGAAGGCGATAATGCGCTTGGCGAGCTCGGCGCGGCGCGCGCCCATCCGCTCCGGCGTCCAGGGTTCGGGCCGATCGCGCTCCAGGGCGGCGGCCAGCTTCTCCACCGCCGCATCGGTTTCCTCCGGCACGAAACGCACCTCCACGTCGAACCGCGCGACGACGTAGTTCCAGGTCGGCCCCCAGATGGGATTGGAGACGAGCCGGGGCGGGATATAACCCTGCGGCCCCTGGAACAGGATCATGGCCTCAGGCTGGCGTTCGAGCAGCGCGACCTGGGGATTGGATCGCGCGAAATGGCCCAGCAACGCTTCGATGCGGCCCTCCGCGTCGGTTTCCGCGAGCAGCGGCAGAGGGGTCGCGCCGCCTCCGGCTGCGCCCATCGAGACCACCCAGGCGAGCGGATAATCCGTGATGAGTCGGAGCACGTCGTCTTCGTGGCGGGGCAGGAACGGGTTCATCGCGCGGATTCGGTCTTGGGCATGATCGAGATATGGAGCGCAGCTTGCGAGCCTGCTTTGCCGGTCGGGCCTTTGTGATGCCGCAAAAGGCCAATCGGTACGGTAATGGCTTGCTTTGTCATCCCGGCAGGCTAGCGGGCGCGCCATGCGAATGGAATCCGCGATCAAAGGCGCCGCTTGCGCGGGTATGCTCGGCCTCACGGCCGTCATGCCCGCATCCGCGCGCGCGGATGCGGGGGATGATGCGCCGCCGCCGATCGCGCTCAGCTACACCAGCGATATTCTTTCGGATGTTTCCGGCGGCATTCGGCGCGGAACGGGGTGGCTTGGCCGCTTCGATCTGGTGCTGGACAAATCGGACGGCTTCGCCGGCATTCCGGGCGCGGAAGCGCATTTCAATCTCATGCTGCTCCATGGCACCCGCTTTTCCCAGGAATATTCAGGCGACGCCCAGACCTTGAGCAATATCGAAGCGCCGCGCGCGATCCGTCCGTTCGAGGCTTGGCTCAAGCTGCCGCTCGCGTCCAATGTCAGCGTGAAGGCGGGGTATGTCGATCTCAACAGCGAGTTCGACGTGCAGGCGGTGGGCGCGCCCTTCCTCAACAGCTCGTTCGGGATCGCGCCGGATTTCTCCCAATCGGGGCTGAACGGCCCTTCGATCTTTCCCGTCACCTCGCTCGGCCTTGTGCTGGACGCGAGCGATGCGGACGGCCGGGCGTACAGCGTCGGCGTGTTTGATGCATTGCCCGGCTTTCCCGATCATCCGCACCGCTTCCTGCCTGGCCCGCCCGGACGCGACGGGGCGCTGTTCGTGGGCGAAGCGGAGCAACCGCTCGGTGATACGGCGCATCTCAGGATCGGCGGCTGGCGCTACACCGCCGATTTCGCCCGGCTCGACGGACACGGCCGGAGCGCGAGCGGCGGCGCCTATGCGCTGGTCGAAGGGCGGCTGGCGGGGCGGGAGGACGGCGCGGCGCTGCGCGGCTGGTTCCGCGTCGGCTTTGCTGCGGATGAGGTCAATCCGATCGGCGTCTATGGGGGCGGCGGCCTCACCTATGGCGACGACAAGCGCCTCATCGGCTTGGGTGTCGCTCACGCCCGGCTCGGCGATCCGGCGCTCGCCTCCGGCTATGGCGACCGCCGCGCCGAAACCGCGATCGAGCTTACCGTGAAGCAGGAGCTCAACCGCTTCGTCGCGGTGCAGCCGGACGTGCAATATATCATCCACCCGAGCTGGCGTTCGAACATTGCCGACGCGCTGGTGGTCGGATTGCGACTGCACCTGCACTGGGCGAAGGATTGAGCCTGCGTGCTCCTGCGAAGGCAGGAGCCCAGAGTTTCAAGCGACGCCCTTTGCCGCCCTGGGCTCCTGCCTTCGCAGGAGCACGGGATTTTACCGATCGTCCGCCAACACCCAGATCGCGAAGGCGTACATCCGCGCCATCTGGGCGTATTCGTCGTAGCGCCCCGCCGCGCCCTGGTGGCCGCCGGCCATTTCGGTGTGGAGCAGCATCGGCTTGCCGCTGGTGGATAGCGCGCGGAGCTTGGCGATCCACTTGGCCGGCTCCCAATAGCCCACGCGATCGTCCCCCACTGCGGTCGTCGCCAGCACGCTGGGATAGGGCTGGGGCCGCACATTGTCGTAGGGCGAATAGCTCAGGATGTAGTCGTAAGCCTTGGGATCGTGCAGCGGATCGCCCCATACCGGGCGGGTCAGCGGCACAAGCGGGTGGCTGGCGTCGCTCATGGTGTTGAGCATGTCGACGAAGGGGGCCTGCCCGATCACGCCGCCCCACAGATCGGGCCGCATGTTGAGCGCCGCGCCGACGAGCAGCCCGCCCGCCGAATAGCCGTGGGTTACGATCCGCCTGGGCCTCGTGTGGCGGCTGGCGATCAGCGCCTCGGCGCAGGCGATGAAATCGGTGAAGCTGGTCTTCTTGGTGAAGCGCCGCGCCGCTTCGAACCAGCGCCATCCCTTCTCCGATCCGCCGCGGACATGCGCCACCGCCCAGATCCAGCCGCGGTCGATCAGCGACATGAGCGGCAGCGAGAAGCCCGTCTCGAAGCTGTAGCCATAGGCGCCGTAGCCGGTGAGCAGCAGCGGTGCGCTGCCGTCGAGCGGCGTCGCCTTGGCGTGAAGGACGGTGATCGGCACCTGGGCCCCGTCGCTCGCCCGCGCGTGGAGGCGCTTCACCACATAGGCGTTCGGATCGAAGCCGCTCGGGATCGTCTCGGCGGCGAGCTGCTTCCGGGCTCCGGTGGCGAGATCG
>DASSTK010000342.1:0-3874 GCA_035707945.1 Sphingomonas sp. | reverse complement strand
GCAGGCTCATCGTCTCGCCCGCGCGGCGGATTGCGCGCTCGCTGATCTCGTTGGCGTGGGCGAAGGCGGTCGTCTCGCCCGAGACGCCGCGCAGGCCGAAGCCGGACTGGGTGGTGAAATCGGCGGTCTTCAGCCGCCCGTCATCGAAGCCGAAGCTCTCGGCGGCGATATATTGGAGGAAAAGCTCGCCATCGTCGCAGCGCGCCAGCGTCTCGGCGGAAAGGCGGCGCGCGGCATCGGGATCGAGCCCGTCACGATAGAGGAAGGAGCGAGGATCGGGAGAGGTGGCCATGACGGGGATATAGGGCCGCTTCGCCGGGCATCAAACAGCGATCCTTTGCTTACTCCTTGCGCAGACCGATCGCGCGGGCGGCGTCGAGCAGCTCGGTCGGCAGCATGGTGATGATGGTGCTGTTGCGCTCCGTGCCGATCTCGGCGAGCGTCTGGAGCCGCCTCAGCTCGAGCGCGCCGGGCGAGGAGCCGATCGTCTCCGCCGCCTTGGCGAGAGCGTCGGCGGCGACCTGCTCGCCCTCCGCCTTGATGATCCGCGCGCGCTTCTCGCGGATCGCCTCGGCCTCCCGCGCGATGGCGCGCTGCATGTTCTCGGGGATGTCGAGATCCTTGATCTCCACCGCGTCGATCGCGACGCCCCATTGCTCCACCGCGCGGGTCAGCATGCCCATCAACTGCTGGTTGATCGAGGCGCGGTTCTTGAGGAGCTGATCGAGATCGGATTGGCCGATCGCGTCGCGCAGGCCCGTCTCGGCCGCCTGCAGCACCGCGCGCTGCCAATGCTCGACCACGGTGATGACGCGCACCGGATTGGTCGCGCGGAACCACAGCACCGCGTTGACGCGCACCGCCACCCCGTCCCGTGTTACCGTCTCCTGCGTTTCGAGCGCGATGGTGACGGTGCGCGTGTCCACCTTCAGAGCGCGATCGACATAGGGGATCAGCCAATACCAGCCCGGCCCCTTGGGCTCGATGATGCGGCCCAGGCGGAACACCACCGCGCGCTGATATTCCTGGTTGATCCCGAAGCTCTTGAGCGCCGAGACGAGGATCAGGACGATCGGGATAATGAGCAGGTAGAGCAGGGGCTCCATGGGAGGTTCCTCAGCAGCACGGCGGACCTAGGCCCTCTCCAGTACGCGGGAGAGGGAGGAGCATCCGTCTGATCGCAACGCACCATAAAGCAAATCGGGGGCGGCGGGAAATCAGCGGCGCGGACCCATGAACGTCCCGCTTTGCCCGCCTCCGCATCCCGGCTATGGAGGCGCGCATGTCCAGCCATGCCGATCGTCTCGCCGCGCTGCGCGGCGAGCTTGCCCGCCGCCGTCTCGACGGCTTCGTCGTCCCGCTCACCGACGAGCATATGAGCGAATATGTCGGCAGCTACGCCCAGCGCCTCGCCTGGCTCACCGGCTTCGAAGGCTCGGCCGGCACCGCCGTGGTGCTGCCGGAGGAGGCGGCGATCTTCGTCGACGGGCGCTACACGCTCCAGGTGCGCGAGCAGGTCTCGCCCGATCAGTGGAGCTACCAGTCGGTGCCGGACGCCTCCGTCGCCGAATGGCTGAAGGAGCACGCCAGGCCCGGCGCGCGCATCGGCTATGATCCCTGGCTGCACACCAAGGGTTGGGTCGAGAGCGCGAGCAAGGCGCTGGCGACGCGCGGCGCCGAGCTGGTGGCGGTGGAGACTAACCCGATCGATGCGATCTGGGCCGATCGCCCCGCGCCTTCCGACGCGCGTCTCGTCGTCCAGCCGGACGATCTCGCCGGCCGGTCCGCCGCCGCCAAGCGCCACGACATCGCCGAATGGCTGACGAAGCAGGGCGATGACGCGGTGGTGCTCTCCGCGCTCGATTCGATCGCCTGGGCGTTCAACGTCCGCGGGCAGGATGTCAGCCGCACGCCGGTCGCGCTCGCCTATGCGCTGATCCGCGCCGACGCCACCGCCGATCTGTTCGTCGATCCGGAGAAGATCGACGAGGCTGTGGCCCAGCATCTCGGCAACGCCGTGACGGTGAAGCCGCGCGCCGCCTTCGCCCCGGCGCTGGAGGAGCTTTCCGGCAAGCGCGTCGCGGTCGATCCCGATCGCGCGGTGGCGGCGATCTTCGGGCGGCTGAAGGCGGCCGGCGCGAAGATCGACGAGGCGCGCGATCCCGTCGTGCTGCCCAAGGCGATCAAGAATCCGGCCGAGATCGCGGGCAGCAAGTCCGCCCATGTGCGGGACGGCGCGGCGGTGACGCGCTTCCTCCACTGGATCGACACGGTGGCGGCGGAGGGCGACGAGGATGAGCTGAGCGCGGCGGCCAGGCTCGAATCCTTCCGCGCCGAGACGGGCGCGCTCAGGGATCTGTCGTTCGACACCATTTCCGGCTCCGGCCCCAACGGCGCGGTGGTCCATTATCGCGTCACCGAAAAGACGGTGCGGCCGATCGAGCGGGGCACCCTCTATCTGGTCGATTCGGGCGGCCAGTATCAGGACGGCACCACCGATATCACCCGCACGGTGCCGATCGGCGAACCCACTGCGGAGATGAAGGACCGCTTCACCCGCGTGCTCAAAGGGCATATCGCGCTCGCCCGCGCCGTTTTCCCTGTGGGCACGCGCGGCAGCCAGCTCGATACGCTGGCGCGGCAATATCTGTGGGAGGCGGGGCTCGATTACGCGCACGGCACCGGCCACGGCGTCGGCAGCTATCTCGCGGTGCACGAGGGGCCGCAGCGCATCGCCACCCCTTCGGCGTCGCAGGCCGGGACCGACGAGCCGCTGAAGGCGGGCATGATCCTCTCGGACGAGCCGGGCTATTACAAGACCGGCGAATACGGCATCCGCATCGAGAATCTGGTTCTGGTCGAGGAGCGGACGATCGCGGGGGCCGAAAAGAAGATGCTCGGCTTCGAGACGCTCACCCTCGCGCCGATCGACCGCCGGCTGATCGAGCTTTCGATGCTTTCGCCCGAGGAGCGTGTGTGGATCGACGCCTATCATGCCCGCGTGGCGCGCGAGATCGGGCCGCTGGTGCCCGAAGCGACGCGCGGCTGGCTGGAGAAGGCGACCGCGCCGCTAGGCTGATCGCTCGTCGGGAGAGGGCGGGGGCGGCGTCTCCCCCTCATCCTTCCTCCGCGCCTGCGCCTTGCGGCGGCGGAGATTCGCCCGCAGCGCCTCGGCCAGCCGGGCCTCGCGTTCGCTTTTCGCGTCCATACGCCAGGCGGTTAGGCCGATCGCGCGGGTTCGATCAAGCCCGCCTTGACGCGGCCGCCCGCTTTCTCCATAGCGCGCCCACCCCGCGCCCCCGACGGCGCGACAGCGGTGATCATGCTGCCGTAGCTCAGTGGTAGAGCGCATCCTTGGTAAGGCTGAGGTCGTGAGTTCAATCCTCACCGGCAGCACCATCATTTCAATGACTTAGAGGGAAATCCCGCCCGCCGGGCGGAACCGCAAAGGACCGGCATAGGACGGTTCGGGTAAGCCGATGCCCACATAGGTCAGCATCGATCGGCATGACGGTTGTTCCGCCGTTTGCAGCGTCGCATAGGCGCACTCGCGCATATCGAGCGGGAATCGCCGAAGCGGTTGCCACGATCAGGAAACCGGGTAGACATAAGCGCCGAAAGAGGATGGGGGGGGCATTCGTGTCGGTAGAAGTCGAACTTGATGCATTCGTGCTGCCCGACGACCATAAGGTATTCAAGTTCTTCCCCGGCAAGGACTATAAGTTCTACGATCTTGTTCGCACGACCGGCGTAGCGATCATCGATGTTCGCGATCTAGACGAACTTGGCGACGATCCTACCGAATGGGATGACGAAGACGTTCTGAACCACATCGCCGAGGATCGCGTAGAGCGTGCGGTCGAAATGGGATCGG
>DASSTK010000341.1:0-11228 GCA_035707945.1 Sphingomonas sp. | reverse complement strand
ATTTCGCGGCGACCGCCTCATCGGGCACGGCGGCGTGATAATCGGCGAGATCGTGGGCGATGCGCCGGTTGAGATCATCCCGCGCCAGCTTGGCGGCGACGTCGATGGCGTTGGCCACCCCTTTGGCGTCCGCGCCGCCGTGGCTTTTCACCACGATGCCGTTGAGGCCGAGGAAGACCGCGCCGTTATGGTTGTTGGGATCGAGATGGAAGCGCAGCAGGTGCAGCGCCGGCCGCGAGAGCAGGAAGCCCATCTTCGATCGGAAGGAGCTGGTGAAGGAGCGGCGCAACAGGTCCGTCACGAAGCGCACCGTGCCTTCCGCCGTCTTGAGCGCGATATTGCCGGAGAAACCGTCCGAGACGATGACGTCCACCTTGCCGCGCGAGATGCGGTCGCCCTCGATGAAGCCTTCGAAGGCGAGCGGCAGGTCCGGCGCGGCGCGGATCGAGGCGGCGGCGGCCTTCAATTCGTCTGTGCCCTTCAGTTCCTCGGTGCCGATATTGAGCAGCGCCACCTTGGGGCGGGGAATATCGAGCGCGATGCGGGCGTAGGCCGCGCCCATCAGCGCGAACTCGACGAGGTTGCGCGCATCGCATTCGGTGTTCGCGCCGAGATCGAGCATCACCACATCGTTCGCGCCGAGGCTGGGCAGCCGGGCGGCGAGCGCGGGGCGGTCGATGCCCTTCATCGTGCGCAGCGCCAGCTTGGACATCGCCATCAGCGCGCCGGTGTTGCCGGCGGAAAGCGCGGCCTGCGCCTCGCCCGCCTTCACCGCGGCGACGGCGAGGCCCATCGAGCTGGTCTTGGCGCGGCGGATCGCCTGGCTGGGCTTGTCGTCGCCCGAGATGCGGTCGGGCGCGTGACGCACCTCGCACGCGCCCGCCAGCGCCTTGTGCTGATCGAGCGCGGGCGCGATCTCGGCTTCGTCGCCGACCAGCAGGAAGCGCAGGTCGCGGGTGCGCGCATGGGCCAGCGCGACGCCGGCCAGCATGGTGGTTACGCCGCCGTCGCCCCCCATCGCGTCGATGGCGATTCGCGGCGCGTTGCTCATCCTGCCGTTCGCCCGCTCCGAGGCCTCAGCCTTGGGTGGCGACGATCTCGCGCCCGTTATAGTGGCCGCAGGCGTTGCACAGATGATGCGGGCGCTTGAGCTCGCCGCAGTTCGGGCATTCCTGGAACACCTCGGCGCTCAGCGCGTGATGGCTGCGACGCATGTTGCGCCGCGAGGGCGAAGTCTTTCTCTTGGGGACGGCCATCTCGGCACCTTAGCTGGTTCGATCAAAACAGATGCGGAGGCCGGGCGCACCTCGAATCGCCGAGACCCTGCCTGGGCCGCGGAATCGGAAGCGCAGCCGGCCTCGTCGCGAGCCGCCGCCTATAGCGATTTCAGCCGATGTTGCAAGCCGCGCCGCGCCGTGCCAGCGAGAGCGGCCACGCTGACTGTCATGGAGCCTCCGATGCTGCCCGTCTCGCTCACCTTCGCCGGAGCCTTCGCGCTGATCGCCCTGTGGCTCGGCCTCCGGGTTTCGGGGCTGCGACGCGGCGCGGGCGTGCTGATCGGGGACGGCGGCCATCCGTTGATCGCCGCGCGGATGCGGGCGCAGGCCAATTTCGTGGAATATGCGCCCTTCATCCTGATCCTGATGGCGCTGATCGAGCTCGCCAGCGGCAGCCCGCGCTGGCTGTGGGCGGCGGGCGCGGCGACGGTCGCGGCGCGTCTGCTCCACGCCTTCGGCATGGATCGGCAGACCAGTAACCCGCTGCGCATCGCTGGCGCGGGCGTCACCTGGCTGGTGCTGCTGGCGCTGGCGATCTGGGCGATCTGGCTCGCCGCGCACGGAGCGCCGCGACAGACGATCCATTATCTATGAGGCCGGATTCCAGAGCGCATCCGTACTGATCTTTCGTCATGCTGACGAAAGTCAGCATCCATTCGCGCTCGGCTTCAATTTCGTGTGGAGCGATAATGGATCCTGACTTCCGTCAGGATGACGATCAAACCTTGGAGGATAACCGAGCATATTGCGGGAGATCCGCCAACCTATCCCGCCAACACCCCGTCGCCTACGAAGGGATTGGAGGCGCGTTCGGCCCCGAAGGTGGAGGTGGGGCCGTGGCCGGGCACGAACAGCGTGCCATCCCCCATCGGCCACAGCTTCCGCGTGATCGAGGCGATCAGCGTGGCGTGATCGCCGAGCGGGAAATCGGTGCGGCCGATCGAGCCCCGGAACAGCACGTCGCCCACGATCGCGAAGTTGGAAGGCGCGTGGCGGAACACGACATGGCCGGGCGTATGGCCGGGGCAATGCCGCACCTCCAGCTCCAGCTCGCCGACCGTCACCATATCACCGTCTTTGAGCCAGCGATCGGGCTCGAACGGCTCGCCGGGCAGGCTCCATTGCCGGCCGTCGTCGGCCAGCCGGGCGATCCAGAAGCGATCCGCCTCCTCCGGCCCTTCGATCGGCAGCCCTTTCCGCTTCGCCAGCACGCCGGCCTGCCCGCAATGATCGATATGGCCGTGGGTGACGAGGATCTTCTCCAGGGTGACGCCGTGCTGCGCCACCGCCGCCTCCAGCTTGGGCAGATCGCCGCCGGGATCGACCAGCGCGCCCCGCATCGTCTTCGTGCACCACAGAAGCGTGCAGTTCTGCTGGAGCGGCGTCACCGGGATGATCGCGGCGCGCAGCGGCGGTTCGGGTCGGGCGTCTGTCATCGCAGCCGCTTGTGGGGATCGGAGCGGCCAGGCGCAAGCCGCCCTTGTCCCAAACGGCCCCGGCGGGCAGGGAGGGCAGGTGACGCTCGATCGCTCCCGCCCCTTCGTGCTGCTCGACGACGCCCGACAGGTGGGCGCGGCGGCGGCGCGGCTCTATCGCGATCCGGTGGAGACGATCGCGGCGGCTACGCGCGCGGAGCTTGCCGACGCCCTTGCCCGGCTGCGCGGCGCGGCGGCGCGGGGCCTGCACGCGGCGGGCTATATCGCCTATGACGCCGGCGCGCTCGGCGAGGCGGACTCGCCGGGCGGCGCGGAAGATGGCAAGCCGCTCCTCTGGTTCGGCCTGTTCGATCGCTTCGATATTATCGCGCCGGAAGACGTGCCGGGCCTGCTCCCCGATCCCGCCGGGGCCTGGGCCTCGCCGCCCGCGCCGCTGATCGAGCGCGACGCCTATCTGGACGCCTTCGCGCGGGTGAAGGCCTATATCGCCGCCGGCGACATCTATCAGGCGAACCTCACCTTCCGGGCCGAATGCCGCATCGCCGGCGATCCGCTGGCGCTCTACGCGCGGCTGAGGGGGCGGGCGGCGGCGGGCTGGGGCGGCATCGTCCATGACGGCGCGCGCACCTTGCTCTCCTTTTCGCCCGAGATGTTCGTGAAGCTGGAGGACGGGCGGATCGAGGCGCGGCCGATGAAGGGCACCG
The DNA here is from genome assembly GCA_035707945.1 of Sphingomonas sp. Classification (GTDB taxonomy): domain Bacteria; phylum Pseudomonadota; class Alphaproteobacteria; order Sphingomonadales; family Sphingomonadaceae; genus Solisphingomonas. The sequence goes on along the minus strand of DASSTK010000341.1, from coordinate 7,811 downwards.
CCGCGCGCCTTTCCGAGCCCCAGGCCGATGCGGAAGCCGCCCGCGCGCTCGCCGCCGATCCCAAGCAGCGCGCCGAGAATCTGATGATCGTGGACCTGATCCGCAACGATCTGTCGCGCGTCGCCGAGCCGGGCAGCGTCGCCGCGCCCGCGCTGTTCACGGTCGAAACCTATCCCACCATCCACCAGATGACCTCCACCGTCGCCGCCCGGATCGCGCCGGGCAAGGATGCGGTGTCGCTGCTCGAAGCCGCCTTTCCCTGCGGCTCGATCACCGGCGCGCCCAAGCTGCGGGCGATGGCGATCGCGGCCGAGCTGGAGGCGCATCCGCGCGGCCCCTACACCGGCTCGATCGGCCGCATCGACGACGACGGGGACGCCGCCTTCAACGTGGCGATCCGCACGCTGGAGATCGAGCAGGAGGGCCGCGCCGCGATCGGGCTCGGATCGGGCATCGTCGCCGATTCGGACGGGCAGGACGAATGGCGCGAATGCCTCGCCAAGAGCCGCTTCGTCGCCGCCGCCTGCCGCCCCTTCGATCTCATCGAGACGATGCGCTTCGATCCGGTCGAAGGCATCGCCGATCTCGAGCGGCATTTGGAGCGGATGAAGGCGTCCGCCGACGCGCTCGGCTTCGCCTTCGATCGCCACGCGGTCAGGAACGAGCTACAGGCCGCCACCTTCCGCGAGCGCCGTCCGGCGCGGGTGCGGCTGCGGCTGGCGCGCTCCGGCCGCGTCGCGATCGAACTGCGGCCGCTCCCCGCCGCGCCCGCCGAGCCGGTGACGGCCCGGATCATGCCTCTGCCCGTCTCGCCCGCCGATTTCCGGCTCGCGCACAAGACCGGCGACCGCGCTTTTCTCGACGAGGCGCGCGCAACTTCCGGCGCCTTCGAGGTGATCTTCGAGCGTCCCGACGGCCTGCTCACCGAAGGCAGCTTCACCAGCCTGTTCGTGGAGCGCGGGGACGGCCCGCTCGTCACGCCGCCGCTCGCGCGCGGGCTGCTTCCCGGCGTGCTGCGCCGCCGCCTGCTGGATGAGGGACGCGCGGTGGAAGGCGATGTCCGCGCCGCCGATCTTCACGACGGATTCTTACTCGGAAACGCACTTCGGGGATTGATTCGGGCGCGGTTGCCGTGAGCCGCGACATCGGGTTATAGGCGCGCGTCCTTCAACCCTCACCCGAAAGCCCGCAATCCGATGCGCAACACGTCCCAAGCGCTGGGCCGCATCCAGCCCTCCGCCACGCTCGCCATGACCAGTCGCGTGCTGGAGCTGAAGCGTCAGGGGGTGGATGTGATCGGGCTGGCCGCCGGCGAACCCGATTTCGACACGCCCGATTTCGTCAAGGAGGCGGCGATCGAGGCGATCCGGCAGGGCAAGACCAAATACACCAATGTCGACGGCACCGCCGAACTGAAGGCGGCGATCGCGGAGAAGTTCCGCCGCGACAACGGGCTCTCCTACGAGGCCAACCAGATCAGCGTGAACGTCGGCGGCAAGCACACCCTGTTCAACGCGCTGGTGGCGACGCTCGATCCGGGCGACGAGGTGGTCATCCCCGCGCCCTACTGGGTGAGCTATCCCGATATCGTCGCCTTCGCGGGCGCGACGCCGGTGATCGTGAAGGCAGGATCGGATCAGGCTTACAAGCTCAAGCCCGAGCAGCTCGAGGCGGCGATCACCGAGAAGACGCGCTGGGTGATCCTCAATTCCCCCTCCAACCCCACCGGCGCGGCCTATTCCGCCGAGGAGCTGAAGGCGCTGGGCGAGGTGATCGAGCGGCACGAGCAGGTCATGGTGCTGGCCGACGATATGTACGAGCATATCGTCTATGACGGGTTCGAGTTCGCCACCATCGCCCAGGTCTGCCCGGCGCTTTACGAGCGGGTGCTGACCGTCAACGGCTGCTCCAAGGCCTATGCGATGACAGGCTGGCGGATCGGCTTCGCGGGCGGGCCGAGCTGGCTCGTCAAGGCGATGGCCAAGCTCCAGTCGCAATCCACCTCCAACCCCAGCTCGATCGCGCAGGCGGCGGCGACGGCGGCGCTCTCCGGCCGGCAAACTTTCCTGAAGGAGCGCGCCCAGGCTTTCCAGCGCCGCCGCGATCTGGTGGTGGATCGGCTGAACGCGATCGCCGGCATGGCCTGCCCCAAACCGGAAGGCGCGTTCTACGTCTATCCAGACGTCTCCGGCCTGATCGGCAAGACGACGCCTTCGGGCCATGTCATCGATAGCGACGAGGCGCTGGTCGGCTATCTGCTCGACGCCGGCCGGGTGGCGGCGGTGCATGGCGGCGCTTTCGGCCTCTCGCCCGCCTTCCGGGTGAGCTACGCCACCTCCGACGAGCTGCTCGCCCAGGCCTGCGATCGCATCGCGGAGGCGTGCGCCGCGCTCGCCTGACGCTTGCATCCGGGCGCGGCCGCCCCACGTAGCTTCGGGCATATTCCGCCTCGGAGCCGCGCCATGCGCACGTCCACCTTCTGCGCCGCCGCCTTCCTCGCCGCGATCGGGCTGTTCGCGGCGCGCACCTCCGGCCTCGCCGCCGAACAGGCGGTGAAGGCCCCGCCGCCCGCGCTCACCATCCCCGTCTCCGCCGATCGCGAGACGGCGATCTTCGCGGGCGGCTGTTTCTGGGGCGTGGAGGGCGTGTTCGATCATGTGAAGGGCGTGCTCAGCGCCACCTCCGGTTATGCCGGCGGCAAGGCGGCGACGGCGCATTATGACCAGGTTTCGACCGGCGACACCGGCCATGCCGAATCGGTCAAGATCGTGTTCGATCCGCATCGGGTGAGCTACGCGACGCTGTTGCGCGTCTATTTCTCGGTGATCGCCGATCCCACCGAATTGAACCGGCAGGGGCCGGATACCGGCCCGCAATACCGCACCGCGCTGTTCCCGCAGACGCCCGCCCAGGCGAAGGTGGCGCGCGCCTATCTCGCCCAGCTTGGCAAGGCGCATGTCTGGAAACGGCCGATCGTGACCCGGATCGAGCAGGATCAGGGCTTCTATCCGGCCGAGGCAGCGCACCAGCATTTCATGGCCAGGCACCCGAGCAACCCCTATATCCTCATCAACGATGCGCCGAAGGTGGCGGCGTTGAAGCGCCTTTATCCCGCGCTCTACCGGGCCTGACGACGGATCGTTGGGAGAGTTCCGCGCGTTGGCCGCGTTCGTTTCATAGGCGGAGTGAATATCATGGCGCCCGGATCGGGAAATCACGGCGATCCGCGCCCGCCGAGCGCGAGCGTCGTGCTGGGGATCGGCGCGATGCTGCCGCTGCCGCTGGCCGCGCTGCTCGCCTGGACCTTGCCCGAGCCCTGGCCGCTCGCCGCGATCTGGCTCGGCATCGGCTGGGGTGCGATCATCCTGATCTTCATCGGCGGGGTGCGGCGCGGCCTGAGCTTCGAAACACCCGGCGGCGCGCGGCTTCAGGATCTCGCGGCGATGCTGTGGCTGTTCGCGCTGGGGGCGGCCACATTGGTCGTCCCCACCCCGTTCGACGCCCTGATCCTGCTGATCATCGGCTATGCGAGCATGGGCCTGCTCGACCGGATCGCCTCGCTCGACGGCCACGCTCCCGCCCATTTCGCGCGCCTGCGGCCTGTTCAGAGCGTAATCGCGCTCGCCGGCCTGATCGCATTGCTGGTTTTCTGGGTGCTGGGCGGTTGATTTCCCCTCCATGCGCTCCTGCGGAGGCAGGAGCCCAGTGTTGCGAAGGACATCGCCAGATGCCCTGGGCTCCTGCTTTCGCAGGGGCACGGGGGCAGAGTCATGCCGCGATCGGGAAGCGGAGCAGGCGATCCTCCAGCGCCACCAGCGCCTGGGCGGGCTGGTGGGCCAGCGCGCGGGCGATCGCCGGGCTGGCGGCATCGAGGCCGCCGGTGAAGGCTCCGAAGGCGGGCAGGATCAGCTTGGCCGCGCTCGCCACGAAGCAGCGCCGTGCGACGCTGCGGCCGCGGAGCGTGAGGCGCAGCCTGGGATGGAAATGTCCCGAAAGCTCCGGGCGGGGATCGGCGGGATCGGCCTCGTGGCGGAGCAGCAATCCGTCCACCTCGGCTTCGGCCAGCACCGCGCCGCCGCAGTGATCGGCGAGGCCCGCCGCCGCAAAGTCGTGGTTGCCCGCGATCCAGGTCCAGCGAGTCGCGGCGGTGAGCGCGCGCAGCCGGGCCTGCGTTTCGGCGTCGAGTCGTTCGCAGCCTTCGGCGTCATGGAAGCTGTCGCCCAGACACCAGATCTCGCGCGCTGCGGTCGCCTCGATCAACCGGCCGAGCTCGGCCAGGGTCGCGGCCGAATCATAGGGCGGCAGCATCTGCCCCGCGCGCGCGAAGAAGCTCGCTTTCTCCAGATGCAGATCGGCGACCAGCAGCGCCGCGCGCGCCGGCCAGTGCAGCGCGCCGGGGGCAAGCGCGCGGAACTCGGCTCCGGCGAACGAAAAGCGAACCATAGCCGCGCTATAACGCGGGCGCGGGCCCGCGCAAGCAGCTTGCCCGGACCGGCCGGGTCTATCCCAGCGAGTCGATCACCGCGCCTACGATGTCCGGCGAGGGGCCGGAGAGGTTGGGGCTGGGCCGGGCGATCTGCACGCCGGGCGCGGCCGGGGTTTCGTAGATGAAGCCGTAAACCGGATAAGTGGTGGTGCCGAGCCCCTGGCTCGCATCCCACCACACCCGCACATCACTCCAGTCGTTATCGGCGGAGACGTCCACGATCGTCACGTCGCGCTCGATCTGCCCGCGCACCCCGCCGATGCGGGACCAGTTGGCGTGCGTCACCATGATGATGCGGGGGGAAACGATGCGGCTCACCACCGCGACATGGCCGCGCGACATCGCGCCGTGCGGGCGGAACACCAGCACCGCGCCGACCTTGGGCGTGCTGCCTTCCTGATATTTGCCCTGCGCCTGATCCCACCAGGTCCAGGCGTCGCCGTGGATCTGGATGCCGGACATGGCGCGCGCGAAGGGCACGCACTCCAGCCCCGGCCCGATCCGGCCGTCATCCCCGTCCTGCGCCAGCGCCGGCGCGGCGATCAACGTCGCCGCGAGGGCCAGCGTGATGCCCCACGCCTTCATTACGCCACTCCGCTCGGCTCGCTCCCCGAACGAGTCGCATCGTTACGCCTCTGGCGTCAGGAGGAGGTTAACGGCGGGCTTTCACGGGCCATAGCGTCGGCGACCAGTGCTTCAGCTTCGACGAGCAGAGCTTCCTCGGCCGATCCGGCGGCGACTCGCTCGCGCCCGATCAGCACCAGCACAGGCACGGCGAGCGGCGAGACTCGGGGGAGCGCGACATGATCGATCCGCCCCGGCTCGAGCAGATGGGCGAGGCGGCCGAGATCGGTCATCTTGGCTTTCGCGTCCGCCCAGGCGGCTTCCAGCAGCAGATGGCCGGGCTCGTAGCGCCTCAGCACGTCATAGATGAGGTCGGTCGAGAAAGTGACCTGCCGCCCCGTCTTGCGCTTGCCGGGATGCTGGCGCTCCACCAGCCCGCCGATCACCGCCACCTCGCGGAAGGCGCGCTTGAGGAGCGAGGATTGCTGCACCCATTCGACGAACTCGCGCTCCAGCATATCGGGCGAGAAGAGCGGGCGCGGATCGGCGACGGGATTCAGCGAATAGGTGGCGATGGCGTAATCGGAGGCGACGAAGCCGAGCGGCTGCAAGCCCGCCGCGTCCATCCGCCGGGTGAGCAGCATGCCGAGCGACTGGTGCGCGTTCCAGCCCTCGAAACCGTAAACCACCATGTAATGCCGGTTCTCGCGCGGGAAAGTCTCGATCAGCAGCCGCTCCGGCGCGGGCAGCACCGAACGCAACCGCTGCATCTCCAGCCATTCGCGCACATCGTCCGGAAAGCGCGGCCATTGCGCGGGATCGTGAAGGAAGCCGCGCACCCGATCCGCCAGATTGGTGGAGATCGGCATCTTCGCGCCGCCATAGGTGGGAATGCGCGCGGGCCGCGAGGTGGCGCGGACGATCAGATCCTCACCCTTCACTCCCTCCACCTCCAGGCTGAGGCCGGAGAAGAAGAAGGTGTCGCCGGGCGCGAGCGTCGCCGCGAAGCCTTCTTCCACGCGGCCGAGCGAGCGGCCGTTGCGGAAGCGCACGGTGAGCATCGGCGCCTCGACGATGATGCCCGCGTTCAGCCGATGCTGCGTCACGAAGCGGGGGTGGGAGACGCGCCACAGAGCCTGCCCCGGACTTGATCCGGGGTCCGGCTCCTGCGTCAGCCGCTTATATTTATCGTAGGCGCGCAGCGCATAACCGCCGGTGGCGATGAACTGGAGCACGCGATCGAAGGTTTCGGCGTCCAGCGTGGCGTAGGGCGCGGCCTCGCGCACTTCGGCCAGCATCGCATCCGCCGTGAAGGGAGCGGCCGACGCGCAGGCCATCAGATGCTGGGCGAGCACGTCGAGCGCGCCAGGGCGGAACAGGTCCGAATCGCGCTCGCCCGCCGCCACCGCGTCCACCGCCGCGCGCGCCTCCAGATATTCGAAGCGGTTGCCGGGCACGATCATCGCCTTCGAAGGCTCGTCCAGCCGGTGATTGGCGCGGCCGATCCGCTGGAGCAGGCGCGAGGAGCCCTTGGGCGCGCCCATCTGGATGACGAGATCGACATCGCCCCAGTCCACGCCGAGATCGAGGCTGGAGGTGGCGACCAGCGCGCGCAGCCGCCCTTCCGCCATCGCCCGCTCCACCTTGCGCCGCGCCTCGATGTCGAGGCTGCCGTGGTGGATGCCGATGGGGAGATGCCGGTCGTTCACCGCCCAGAGATCCTGGAAGATCAGTTCGGCGAGGCTGCGCGTGTTGCAGAAGATGATGCTGGTGCGGTGCGCCGCGATCTCCGCCATCACCTGCGCGGCGGCGTAGCGGCCGGAATGGCCGGCCCAGGGGATGCGGCCCTCCGGCAGCATGATCGCGATATCCGGCTCCGCCCCCGGCTCGCCTTCGATCAGCGCGACCTGCTCGATGTCGCCGTCGCCGGACAGCCAGCCGCGGTAGAGATCGGGATCGGCGACGGTGGCGGACAGCGCCGCCCGCCGCATCTCCGGCGCGAGCCGCTGCAGGCGGGCGAGGCCGAGGGCGAGCAGATCGCCGCGCTTGGTGGGCGCGAAGGCGTGCACCTCGTCGATCACCACGCGCCTGAGGTTCGCGAACAGCTCGGCCGAATCGGGATAGGAGAAGAGCAGGCTCAAGGACTCGGGCGTGGTCAGCAGCATCTGTGGCGGCCTTACGCGCTGCCGCGCCTTGCGATCGGAGGGCGTATCGCCCGTGCGGGTCTCGACGCGGATCGACAGGCCCATTTCGGCGATGGGTTCGAGCAGGTTGCGCTGCACGTCCACCGCCAGCGCCTTCAGCGGCGAGACATAGAGGGTGTGCAGGCCTTCGCCCGGTTGCTCGATCAATTCGACGAGGCTGGGAAGAAACCCGGCGAGCGTCTTTCCCGCCCCCGTCGGCGCGACCAGCAACGCGCTTCGCCCCGCCCGCGCCGCCTCCAGCATGGCGAGCTGGTAGCCGCGCGGCGTCCAGCCGCGTGCGGCGAACCAACGGGCGAGAGGAGGGGGGAGCATCACAATCCTCCCCGGAACGGGGAGGGGGACCATGCCGAAGGCATGGTGGAGGGGGGCTCGCCACGGGCGCGTCGCCCGGCTTCGAGCCCCCTCCACCACTCGCTTCGCGAGCGGTCCCCCTCCCCGTTCCGGGGAGGATCTGCGTGAGCGAAGACTCCCGCCTCATCAACCGCTTCCTCGAAGCGATGGCGGCGGAAGCCGGCGCGGCGCGGAACACGCTGCTCGCTTACCGGACGGACCTGGAA
>DASSTK010000340.1:0-2625 GCA_035707945.1 Sphingomonas sp. | reverse complement strand
GGGCTTCCCGACGACGCGGAGCATGTGAACCCCAGCGGCGGCGCGACCGCGCTGGGCCATCCGCTCGGCATGTCAGGCGCGCGGCTGGTGCTGACCGCGACGGAAGAACTCCACCGCCGCGACGCGAAGCTGGCGTTGACGACGATGTGCATCGGCGTGGGTCAGGGCATCGCGATGGCGATCGAGCGCGTCTGATCCTCCCCGCACCGGGGAGGATTTAATTCATTGACCGTCCGGTCGGACAATCTTATCATTGCCGGACGAGGATGAGGATTTCGCGATGTACACCACAGAGCTTGGACGGAAAGGCGACAAGGGCGTCACCCCGATCATCGCTGAGGATCCGGCGCTGGTCGAAGCCTTCGAGGCGCGCGTCGCGGCGGACGAGTTCATCGAGCCCAAGGACTGGATGCCGGACGCCTATCGCAAGACGCTGATCCGCCAGATTTCGCAGCACGCCCATAGCGAGATCGTCGGCATGCTTCCCGAAGGCAATTGGCTGACCCGCGCGCCTTCGCTGCGGCGCAAGGCGGTGCTGCTCGCCAAGGTGCAGGACGAGGGCGGGCACGGCCTCTATCTCTACTGCGCGGCCGAGACGCTGGGCACCAGCCGCCGGGAGATGATCGAGGCGCTGCATTCGGGCAAGGCCAAGTACAGCACCATCTTCAATTATCCGACGCTAACCTGGGCGGATATCGGCGCGATCGGCTGGCTGGTCGACGGGGCCGCGATCATGAACCAGGTTCCCCTCCAGCGCACCAGCTACGGTCCCTATGCGCGCGCGATGGTGCGGGTGTGCAAGGAGGAGAGCTTTCACCAGCGTCAAGGCTACGAGATCATGATGGCGATGGCGGCCGGCACGCCGGAGCAGAAGCAAATGGCGCAGGACGCGCTCAACCGCTGGTGGTGGCCTTCGCTGATGATGTTCGGTCCGCCGGACGACAAATCCCCCAACACCGAGCGCTCGATGCGCTGGCGGATCAAGCGCGACACCAATGACGAGCTCCGCCAGAAGTTCGTTGATGTGACGGTGCCGCAGGCGGAGTTCCTGGGCCTTACCGTCCCTGATCCGGACCTCAAGTGGAACAAGGAGAAGGGCGGCTATGATTTCGGGCCGATCGACTGGGAGGAATTCTACGCCGTAGTGCGCGGCGAAGGTCCGGTCGCCAAAGAACGCATGAAGGCCCGCCGCGACGCCTGGGAGCAGGGCGCGTGGGTGCGCGAGGCGGCCGAGGCGCACGAGGCGAAGCGCGCGCGGAAGGAAGCGGCATGATGAGCAAGGATTGGCCGCTCTGGGAGGTGTTCATCCGCTCGAAGGGCGGGTTGAGCCACAAGCATGTGGGCTCGGTCCACGCGCCCGACGGAGAGCTCGCCGTCCGCCACGCGCGCGACGTCTATACCCGCCGGATGGAGGGGGTGAGCCTGTGGGTGGTGCGGTCGAGCGACATCGTCGCTTCCGATCCCGCCCAGGCCGGGCCGATGTTCGAGCCGGCCGAGAGCAAGGTCTATCGCCACCCGACCTTCTACGACATTCCGGACGCGGTGAAGCATATCTGATGACGCCCTCGCTCCCCACGATCGAGCCCGAGGACGTGCGCGCGGCGGACAAGGCGCGCCACGACGGCGATTTCGACGCGCCGCAGGCGGTCGAGTGGCATCCGGCCTTGTTCGATTATCTGCTGCGGCTGGGTGACGACAGCCTGATCCTGGGGCAACGGCTCACCGAATGGTGCGGTCATGCGCCGGCGCTGGAGATCGACCTCAGCCTCGCCAATATCGGGCTCGATCTGATCGGGCAGGCGACCCTGTTCCTGGGCCTCGCCGCCGAGGCGGAGGGCCGGGGGCGCGACGCCGACGCGCTCGCCTTCCACCGCGACGTGCTGGCGTTCCGCAACTGCCTGATGGTCGAGCAGCCCAACGGCGATTTCGCGCGGACGATCGCGCGGCAGTTCCTCTTCTCCACCTGGCAGCTCGGGCTGTTCGAGGGGCTCACCCATTCCGCCGATCCGCGCCTCGCCGAGATCGCCGCCAAGGCGGTGAAGGAGGTGCGCTATCATGCCGAGCTTGCCGCCGACTGGGTGATCCGGCTGGGCGACGGCACCGAAGAGAGCCGCCGCCGCATGATCGACGGGCTCGACTGGCACTGGCGCTTCGTCGACGAGTTGTTCGAGCCCGATGCGGTAGAGCTGCCTCTTGTCGAGGCGGGGATCGCGCCCGATCGCGCGAGCCTGCGCGGCCGCTTCGACGAGATGGTCAACCGGGTGATGGACGAAGCCGCCCTCCCCCGCCCGGACTATCCGCGCGGTGTCACCGGAGGGCGCAGCGGCCACCATAGCGAGCATCTCGGCCACCTGCTCGCGGTGATGCAGTTCCTGCCGCGCACCTATCCGGACGCGGTGTGGTGAGCGCCGACAACCATGATGTGCTCCTGCGCAGGCAGGAGCCCAGAGTTCCGAGCGACGTCCCTTGCCGTCCTGGGCGCCTGCCTGCGCAGGAGCACGCGATCCGGGAGATACTGGCCAACATCCCCGATCCCGAAATCCCGGTCGTCTCGGTCATCGACCTCGGCATCGTGCGCGGGGTGCGGCGCGATCCGCCGGCGGTGCTGATCACGCCGACCTACAC
>DASSTK010000339.1:0-7955 GCA_035707945.1 Sphingomonas sp. | reverse complement strand
GGCGAGAGCATCCGCTCGGTCGTGGTTTATTGAGTGCTCTCGTCATCCCGGACTTGTTCCGGGGTCCATCGGACGACACGAACCGCAGGCCGCGGCTCTTGCCCAACTATGATGCCGGGACAAGGCTCTCCTGAGCTAATTTGAAGGGGTCCGGCATGACGAATGAGAATGGCTAAAGGAGAAGAATGATGTTTTCGCACATGATGGTCGGCAGCAACGATCTCGAACGCTCGCGCCGCTTCTACGATGCGCTGTTCGGCGCGGTGGGCGGCAAGCCGGGCATGACCGATGAGAAAGGCCGGCTTGTGTATCTGCACAACGGCGGCGTGTTCATGGTGACGAAGCCGATCGACGGCGAGCCCGCCTGTCACGCCAACGGCGGCACCATCGGCTTTGCGATGGAGAACCCCGCCCAGGCCGACGCATGGCACGCGGCGGGCGTGGCGAACGGCGGCGCCGCGATCGAGGATGCGCCCGGCATACGCGAGAACGGCTTCGGCAATCTCTATCTCGCCTATCTGCGCGATCCCGACGGCAACAAGCTCTGCGCGCTCCACCGCGTCGGCTAGGGGCGTGACGATCGAGACGGTCTCCACCGCCCGATCCCACGGCGGCGCGCAGGGCGTCTATCGGCACGCCTCCGCCGCGACGGGGACGGAGATGAGCTTCTCCGTCTTCGTGCCGCCGCATGGCGAAGGCGCGAGGCTGCCGGTGGTCTGGTATCTGTCCGGCCTCACCTGCACCCACGCCAACGTCACCGAAAAGGGCGAGTATCGCCGCGCCTGCGCCGAGCTCGGCCTGATCTTCATCGCGCCGGACACCTCTCCGCGCGGCGAAGGCGTGGCGGACGATCCGGGCGGCGCCTATGATTTCGGTTTGGGCGCGGGCTTCTATGTCGATGCGACGCAGGCGCCCTATGCGGCGCATTACCGCATGTGGAGCCATGTCACCGGGGAGCTGCCCGCGCTGATCGCGGCGCATTTCCCGGCGGACATGGGCCGCCAGTCGATCATGGGGCATTCGATGGGCGGCCACGGCGCGCTCACCATCGGCTTGCGCTTTCCCGATCGCTTCCGCGCCGTCTCCGCCTTCGCCCCGATCGTCGCGCCCTCACAGGTTCCGTGGGGCGAGAAGGCGCTCGGCGGCTATCTGGGGCCGGACCGCTCCTCGTGGCGCAGGCATGACGCTGTGGCGTTGATCGAGGACGGCGCGCGCCTGCCCGAGCTGCTGGTCGATCAGGGCGAGGCGGACCCTTTCCTCGCCGAACAGCTGCGCCCCGATCTCCTCGCCCGCGCCTGCGAACGCGCCGGCATCCCGCTCTCCTTGCGGATGCGGCCCGGCTACGATCACAGCTATTATTTCATCTCCACCTTCATGGCGGATCAGCTCCGCTGGCACGCCGAGCGGCTGGCTTGAGGACTGTCCGGAAGACCGGCCGGCGACTGGCGGGTTTCGCCGCCATCCCCTAGACGGGCGGGATGATGCGGGCGAGGCGGGCTTGAACCTGGCGCAGATCGCGACCGTCACGGTGCTCATCGCGGTGGTGATCGCGCTGGCGTCCGAGCGGGTGCGCGCCGATCTGGTGACGCTGGTGGGCGCGGGGGTGCTGTGCCTGCTCGGCATCGCGCGGGTGGGCGATATCCAGTCGAGCTTCGCCAGCCCCGCCATCCTGGCGCTCGCCTCCTTGTTCGTGCTGGTCGAGGCGCTGTATCTCACCGGCGCGATCGGCCTGTTGTTCGCGCTGGCCGAGCGGCTGATCGAGCGGATCGGGCGGCGGGCGCTGCCCGTCATCATCGGCTGCGTGGGCGTCGTCTCGGCCTTCCTCAACAACACTCCGCTGGTGGTGCTCGGCACCTCCGTCATCCAGCAGGCGGCGCACCGGCGCGGCTGGCCGGTCAAGCGGCTGCTGATCCCGCTTTCCTACGCCACCATCCTCGGCGGCACCTGTACGCTGATCGGCACGTCGACCAACCTGCTGGTCGACGAGATGGTGCGCCAGGCGGGGCTGCACGGCTTCGGCCTGTTCGAGATGACCGGCGTGGGGCTGTCGATGGCGGCCGTGGGGGCGCCCTATCTCGCCTTCCTCGCCCCGCGCCTGATCCCGCTCGGCCCCGGCGACGAGGAGGAGCATGACGTGCCGCGCGCGGTCATGCCGATCCGGCCGATCCCGGCGATCGGCTCGCTCGCGGTGCTGGCGATGGTGATCGGCGGCGCGGTGGGCGGCGTGCCGATCGCGATCGCCGCCTTCGTCGGCGCGATCCTGCTGATCGCCTGCCGCGTGCTGTCGCCGGACGAGGCTTATGCCGCGGTCAAGCCGCGCCTGCTGGTGATGATCGCGGGGATGCTGGTGATCGGCGCGGCGATCGACCGCACCGGGCTCGCCGCGCTCGCCGCGCAGGGGCTTTCGGACGTGACGGAGCGGCTGGGCCCGCGCGGCGCGCTGGCGATCCTCTATGTCACCACCCTGATCCTGACCGAGTTCATGTCGCACGCGGGGGCGGCGGTGCTGCTGACGCCGGTGGCGATCGGAATCGCGCAGGATATCGGGGCCGATCCGCGCCCCTTCGCGGTGGCGGTGATGATGGCGGCGAGCGCCTCTTTCCTCACGCCCTTCGGCTATCAGACCAACACCATCGTCTATCACGCCGGCGGCTATCGCTACAGCGACTTCGTGCGGGTCGGCCTGCCGCTCACCATCCTGACCGCGTGCGCGGCGTGGCTCACGATCCCCTGGTTTTTCCCGTTTTAGCCGGCTCGGCGGCGGGCAGCGCGAGCGAGAGGGTGAGCGCCTGCCCCCGCCGCGTCACCGCCAGCGCCACCGTCGAACCGGCCTGAAAGCTCATCCCCGCGAGATCGTCGGCCCGCGCGATCGGCTGGTTGTTCGCGGAGACGAGGAGATCGCCGACGCGCACCCCCGCCTCGTCGGCGGGCGAACCGGGCGCGACCAGCGCCACGAATGCGCCGCGCTGGTCCGGCGCGCCGAAGCGCTGCCCGGCGGCCGGCGTCAGATCGTCGGCGATGAGCCCGAGCGGCCCCACATCCGGCGCATTGTGCTGGAGCGCATCGATCCGCCGGTCTGCGAGGTTCGCGGGCAGCACATAGCGCGCGGGCGCATCCTCCTCCGGCGGCAGGCCCAGCCCGGCGATTCCCACCACGCGCCCTTCCGCGTTGAACACGGGCGCGCCGATCGCGATCGGATCGAGATCGGGGTGAAGCTCGAGATAATCGGCGCGCTCCTCGCCCACCACGAAGGAATCGGCGGCGATCGTGCTCACCTGGCCGATGCAGCCGAGCCCCGCGGGCGATTCCACCGCCACCACCCATTGCCCCGCGCGCGGGAAGGAGGCGCCGGCGAAGCGAAGGAAGGGCAGCCCCGTCGCCGGCACATGCAGCAGCGCGAGGCCGGTCAGCGGATCGTCCCCCGTCCGCGTGGCGGTGAAGCTGCGGCCGTCGTTCAGCGTCACCACGAAGGAGGCGCCGTCGCCGAGCCGGCTTGCCGCCGCCGCCACGGCGCCGTCGGAGGAGAGCAGGAAGCCCACCGCCGGGGGCGGCGGCTGGTCGGAGGCTTTGCCCTTGGACGATTTCGCATGGCCGGAAGCCTTCGCGTCGCTCTCGTCCGGCGCGGGCGCGGCGGCGATTTCGACGATGGCGGGGCAGACCCGGTCGATCAGCTCGTCGAACGGCTGGAGCCCCGGCTTGGGGCCGACCGCGCCGGGCGGATTGCCGACCGCCTTCTGCTCGACCACCACCACCTTGGGCCACAAGGTCGAGGCGAGGTAAGCCGCGCCGAACAGCAACGCGACGAGGATGACGACGCCCGCGCCGATCATCACCGCATGCCTGCGCCCCTGCTCCATCTATGCGCCTCCTCCCGAGGACGCACTGTGCCCGCTCGCGGCGGCGGCGCGCAAGCCATGCCGGCAAACAAACCGGAAGGATGCGATCAGAAGCGCTGCCTGAGCGCCAGCATGGCGAGCGCGGCCCTGGCCGCATCGCCGCCCTTGTCCTTCTGCTTCGGATCGGCGCGGACGAGGGCCTGCGCCTCGTTCTCCACCGTCAGGATGCCGTTGCCGATCGCCAGACCGTCCAGCGTCAGCGCCATCAGCGCGCGGGCGCTTTCGCCGGCGACGATCTCGAAGTGGTAGGTTTCGCCCCGGATCACCACGCCGAGCGCCACGAAGGCGTCGTAATGCTCGGCCGCCAGCGCGATCGCGCCGGGCGCTTCGAGCGCGCCGGGCACGGTGATCGTCTCGTGGCTGTGCCCCGCCGCCTGAATCGCGGCGCGCGCGCCTTCGAGCAGCAGATCGTTCAGATGGGCGTAGAAGCGCGCCTCGACGATCAGCACCCGCGCCATGCTCACTGCTCCTCCGGAATGGCGCGTTCCTCGACGATGTTCAGGCCATAGCCTTCGAGGGCGATGATGTTGCGGTGCGAGCTGGTCAGCAGGATCATGTCGTGGATGCCGAGATCGGCGAGGATCTGCGCGCCGATGCCGTAATCGCGCAGCTCCTCGGCCGGCCCGGCGGAAGCCGAATGGGCGCGCATCTGGTTGAGCAGATAATCCTTGCGCACCGGGTTCAGCACCACCACCACGCCCGCCTCTTCCTTGCCGATCGCCCTCATGGCGCGGTGGAGCAGGGTCGAACGATCGCCCACCTCGGCCAGCATGTCGCCGAACACGGAGAAGAGGTGCATGCGCACCAGCGTGGGCTTGGCCGGATCGATCTTGCCCTTGATGAGCACCAGATTCTCGGTGCCTTCGATCTTGTTGCAATAGGTTCTGGCGATCCAGTCCCCGCCGAAGCTGCTGGTCAGCCGCGTCTCGGCGACACACTGGACGAAATGATCGTGGCGGCGGCGATAGGCGATCAGATCGCGGATCGTGCCGATCTTGAGGGCATGGAGTTGGGCGAAGGCGACGAGATCGTCCAGCCGCGCCATCGTGCCGTCATCCTTCATGATCTCGCAGATCACGCCGGAGGGGTTGAGACCGGCGAGCCGCGCCACGTCCACCGCCGCCTCGGTATGGCCGGCGCGGACCAGCACGCCGCCGGGGCGCGCCACCAGCGGGAAGACATGGCCGGGGGTGACGATATGCTCGGACCCTTTGGCGGCGTCGATCGCGACCGCGATGGTGCGCGCCCGATCGCCCGCCGAGATGCCGGTCGTGACCCCGTCGCGCGCCTCGATCGAGACGGTGAAGGCGGTTTCGTGCCGCGTGCCGTTGTGGCGGCTCATCAGATCGAGGCCGAGCTGATCGACCCGCTCCTTGGCGAGCGCGAGGCAGACGAGGCCGCGCCCGTGGGTGGCCATGAAGTTGATCGCGTCCGGCGTCGCCATCTGCGCGGGGATGACGAGATCGCCCTCATTCTCGCGATCCTCGTCGTCGACGAGGATGAACATGCGGCCGTTGCGCGCCTCGTCGATGATCTCCTCGGGGCTGGAGAGGAAGGCGTGGCGGATGCGGCCAATCGGTTCGGGAACGGTCATCGGCGAAGTTGCTCCATGCGGCCGAGATAGCGGGAAAGAACGTCGATCTCGATGTTGAGCGCGCGGCCGGGCTCGATCGCATCGAAGGTGGTGACGGCGGCGGTGTGGGGAATGAGATTGACCTCGAAGATCACGCCGTCGGCCTCGTCCTCCACGCCGTTGACGGTGAGCGAAACGCCGTCGAGCGCGATCGAACCCTTGGGCGCGATATAGGGGGCAAGCTCGCGCGGGGCGCGGATGCGCACGCGATGCGAATCGCCTTCCGGCGTGATCGCGACGATCTCGCCCACGGCGTCGACATGGCCGGTGACGATATGGCCGCCGAGTTCGTCGCCCACCTTCAGCGCGCGTTCGAGATTGAGGCGCGTGCCCTTGTTCCACGCGCCCTGGGCGGTGCGCGACGTGCTTTCGGCCGAAATATCCACCGCGAACCAGCCGGGTGCTCCGGCCGCCGACTTGTCCACCACCGTCAGGCACACGCCCGAGCAGGCGATCGACGCGCCCAGCGCCACCTCGTCCATGTCGTAGCCGCAGGCGATGCGCACGCGCAGATCGCCGCGCTGCTCGACGTTCTCGATGATGCCGACGTCGGTGATGATGCCCGTGAACATGCGCGCTCCCTATCGCGCGCGCTCGTAAACCTCGATCCGGTCGCTGCCAAGCATCCGCGAGTCGAGCAGCCGCCAGCGCCCGTGCGCATCGGCGAGCGAGGAAAGGCCGATGTCGCCGAGCGCAGGTTTCCCCTCCCCGATCAGGATCGGCGCGCGATAAAGCAGCAGGCGATCGACCAGATCGGCGGCGAGAAAGGCGGAGGCGACAGCGGCGCCGCCTTCGATCAGCAGATCGTTGACGGGAAGCGAAGCAATCGCGGCGGGATCGGACAGCCATTCCCACCCCCGTTCGTCCTGAGCGAACGGGTTATCTGTAGAGAGGATAAACCGTTGCGGACTCCGCTCCTCCAGCCCCTCCAGCCGTACATCGAGCTTCGGCGCGTCCGCCTCGAACGTGCCGCGCCCGACCAGGATCGCGTCCGAGCGCGCGCGTTCGAGGTGGGCGTGCGCGCGCGCCTCCGGGCCGGTGATCCAGCGGCTCTCGCCATCGGCGCGCGCAATGCGGCCGTCGAGCGAAGTGGCGAGCTTGAGCGTCACATGCGGCCGCCCCAGCGCCTGCCGGGTGAGGAAGCCCGCCATCGCGCGGCGCGCGGCCTCCGCCTCGATCCCTTCCGTCACCGCGAGTCCCGCCTCGCGCAGCCGGGCGAGGCCGCGCCCCGCCGTGCGCGGATCGGGATCGATCAGCGCCACGACCACGCGGACGGGGCGCGCCGCCGCCAGCAGATCGGCGCAGGCGGGGCCGCGCGGGCTTGGATGCGCGCAGGGTTCCAAAGTGACGTACACCGTCGCCCCTTCCGCCGCCGCGCCCGCCTGCTCCAGCGCCATCGCCTCGGCGTGGGGGCGGCCGCCCGGCTGGGTCCAGCCGCGCCCGACGACGCGGCCCTCCCGCACGATCAGGCAGCCGACATTGGGATTGGGGGCGGTCCGCCCGCGCCCGCGCCCGGCGAGCGCGATGGCGGCGGCCATGCGGCGCGCATCATCGGCCGGAGAGGCCGTCACAACCAGCTTGTCGCCTTCTGGAGCCGCTGGAACTCGGCGCGGCGTTCGGCTTCCGCCTTGTGCTTCTCGGCGGAGGCCTTCTTCTGGTCGGCGATGATCTCGGCGTCGGTGCGGTTGGCCGGCCAGTTCTGGACGTAGATGATGGTGGGCTGCTGCTGGAATCGCGAATCGTGCCAGAAGCCGAAGATGATGAAGGCGGTGATCGCCAGCGCCAGCCCGGCGGCGAGCCAGACATGCCCGCCGACATTGGAGAAGAAGGCGCGCAAGTCCCGCCATGCGGCGAGCGGGCCCGTGGGACGAGGAAGGGACATGCGGGCAAAGATAAGCGCGCGTGGGGACGGGCGCTAGGGCGGGGTTCGATTCGGTTCACGCGAAGGCGCGAAGGCGCGAAGAAGGAAAAAGACTCACGCAGAGACGCGGAGACGCAGAGGGGATGTGGGGCCTCTGCCGCGCAGCGGCATATCTGCTTTCTCATAAGAAATTGCCGCTGACGCGGCGGTCCTTCTTCGCGCCTTCGCGCCTTCGCGTGAACAAGGATTCTTCTTCTCCGCGTCTCCGCGTCTCCGCGTGAATCAAACTTCTCGCAGCCGTGCGACCGCCACATCCCGCCCGATCAGCGGGAGGAGCGCCGCCATTTCCGGGCCGTGATCGCGCCCCGTCAGCGCCAGGCGGAGCGGCAGGAACAGCGCGCGGCCCTTGCGGCCCGTCTCCGCCTTGAGCGCGGCGGTGAGCGCCGCCCAGGGCGAATCGGACCAGTCGATCGCCGCCGCCGTCTCCGCCGCCCGCGCGCAGAAGGCGCGGTCGTCGGGATCGAGGGCGGGCGGATCGATCGCGCCTGCGATCACCCGGTTCCAC
>DASSTK010000338.1:0-3137 GCA_035707945.1 Sphingomonas sp. | reverse complement strand
GAGAGGGCTTGCCTCTCGACAGAATTGTCCTTCGTCGCCAATGCGCAGAGCATGACCGCTCCCCGTTTCGCCTTCACCATCGCCGCCACCGATGGCGCGGCGCGCGCCGGCGCGATCGCGATGCGGCGCGGCGTGATCCGCACGCCCGCCTTCATGCCGGTCGGCACCGCCGGCACGGTGAAGGCGATGCGGCCGGCCGATGTGCGCGCCACGGGTGCGGACATCATCCTCGGCAACACCTATCACCTCATGCTCCGCCCCGGCGCGGAGCGGGTGGCGCGGCTCGGCGGGTTGCACGATTTCATGCGTTGGGAGCGGCCGATCCTGACCGATAGCGGCGGCTATCAGGTCATGTCGCTGTCCGCGCTGACCAAGGTGACGGAGGAGGGGGTGTCCTTCGCCAGCCATCTTGATGGATCGCGCCACCTGCTCAGCCCCGAACGCTCGATCGAAATCCAGCGGCTGCTGGGTTCCGACATCGTCATGGCCTTCGACCAGCTCGTGCCGACCACCGCGAGCCGGGAGGCGCAGCTTGCCGCGATGGAGCGCTCGATGCGCTGGGCGAAGCGCTCGCGCGCCGCCTTCGATGCGGGTGAAAGCCATGCCGAACGCGCCGCCCTGTTCGGCATCCAGCAGGGCGCGCTCGACAAGGAACTGCGCGCTCGCTCGGCGGATGCGCTGCTGGAGATCGGCTTCGACGGCTATGCGGTCGGCGGTCTCGCGGTGGGGGAAGGGCAGGAGGCGATGTTCGCCTGCCTCGATTATGCGCCGGGCCAGCTCGATCCGGCCAGGCCCCGCTATCTGATGGGCGTCGGCAAGCCGGACGACATCGTCGGCGCGGTGGAGCGCGGCATCGACATGTTCGATTGCGTGCTGCCCACGCGTTCGGGCCGCAACGGCCAGGCCTTCACCTGGGACGGGCCGATCAACATCCGCAACGCGAAGTTCGCCGAGGATCGCGCCCCGCTCGATCCCGAAAGCCCGATCGCAGCCTGGTCCAAAGCCTATCTCCACCACCTCGTCCGCTCCGGAGAGATGCTGGGCGCGATGCTGATGACCGAGCATAATCTCTGGTTCTATCAGCGGCTGATGCAGGGCCTGCGCGACGCGATCGCGGAAGGAAGGCTGGCGAGCTACGCGGCAGATTTCCGCGCGCGATACAAGGCGAGGCGACAGGCTGTAGCGACGATTTGATATCCAGAACCGGGTCCGACTCTAAAACGAATAGACGATCGAAGCCTGGGTGATCGTGTCGAAGCTCTTGGAGAGGAGCGGCACGTCCTTTTCGTAGGTGATATTGTAGGACAAACGCGCCTTCAGCGGCCCGAACAGCCTGGTGTCGAGCGCCGTCGTGGAGGTGATGTTGGCGTTGTCCGCCTCGAAGAAGATCGCCGAAGTTTCGGTGAACTGGAGCGAACTGCTCGGCTTCCACTTGAAGTTGACCGATCCGCGACCGGCGATGCGGGTCTGTTCGCCATTGTCGATATAATTGCTCTCGCGCAGCGCCGGGCCGGCTTCCAGATCGAGGTGAAGCTTCTGCCCGGGCAGCACGATATAGCCGACGCCGACGCCCTCGGTGAAGCGCGAGGTGAAGCCCAGGAAGCGATCGCGATCGAACTGGGCGAGGCCATAGACGTAGAGCCGGTCATTGACCTTATATTGCGGCTGATAGGCGGCTGTATCCCGGTCGGTGGTCGTGGTGCCGGCGCTCTTCTGATAGTCCGCTCGCGCGGTGATCGCATGACGCCAGCGTAGCCCTTCCTTGTTGAGCTTGAGCCCGCCGTAGATCGCCACGGCGTTGCTTTGGCCGGTGGTGAAGGAGCCCCCCAGCTCGATCTCGCCTTTCCAGTTGTCGAGGAAAGTGGCGGCGGCGAGCGCATCCGCGCGGGCGCGGGCGGCGGCGGCCTTCTTCTCGGCCACCTTGGCGGCGTCCTCGGCGGCGAGCGCGTCGATCTGCGCCGCGCCCTGCGGATACATGTCGCGCGCCAGCTTGGCGACGGCGGCGAAGCTTTCGGGCGTGCCCTTGTTCATCGCCTGCTCCAGCAGCGCGCGCGCGGGCGGCGGCAGCGCCACCGCGTTGGGCGGGGGCGGCGGCGGAATGAGCAGGGTGAGAATCGGCAGCCTTTTGTCCTCGGGCTCCACCTCGGTCTGCGGAGGGGCGAGCCAGATGATCGGGATTTCAGGCTCGGGCCGCGCCAGCGAGCTGATCTCGGTCGATTGCGCGTGAAGCGGAGACAAAGCGAGCGGGGAACACAGCAGAAGGCCGGCGAGCGCCGGCAACGCGCATGGCAACCTCATCATTCCGAATCCCGAACCGTCAAAGCCACTGCGCGAAGGCGCTTAGCACATTCTGGTAGAGCGCACGTTTGAAGGGCACGATCATGTCCGGCAATTCACTCGGCTCGGCCCATTTCCAGGCGCGGAACTCGGCATGTTCGGTGGCTATGGCGATATCCCGATCGGTTCCTTCGAAGCGCATCAGGAACCAGGTCTGGCACTGGCCGCGATAGCGCCCGCTCCACAGCTTGCCGACAAGTTCGGGCGGCAGATCGTAGCGCAACTCCTCCTCGGCGCGCGCGATGATGGTGACGAGCCGGGCGGGGATGCCCGTCTCCTCCTCCAGCTCGCGCAGCGCGCCGGTCCGGGCGTCCTCGCCCGGATCGAGCCCGCCTTGCGGCATCTGCCAGGCCTCCAGCGTCGAATCGAGGCGCTGACCGACGAACACCTTGCCCTGGCCGTTGAGCAGCATGATGCCGGCGGCGGGGCGGTAGGGGAGGTGATCGTGACTCATCCCCCGCTTCCTAGCTCCGCCAGCATCGCCTTCAAGGCCCGAAGCGCGCCCGCCAGATCGGTTTCGGCCGAAGGAACGGCGCGCCGCAGGGTGAGGAAGCCGTGAATCTGCCCCGCCGCCTCACGGAAGATGACCGGCGTGCCCTGCATGGCGAGCGCGGCGGCGTAGGCTCGGCCCTGATCGCGGAGCGGATCTAATCCGGAGGTGAGCACCAGCGCTGGCGGCAGGCCCTCCAGCGATCCCGCCATCGGCGAACCCCGCCAGTCGCTCACATCCGCGCGATAGGCCTGGTCGAACCTGCGCAAAGTCTCCGAATCGAGCAGATAACCCTGCTCGAACGCCTTGT
>DASSTK010000337.1:0-3092 GCA_035707945.1 Sphingomonas sp. | reverse complement strand
ATGTCCGAAGTCGCCGCCGCGCTTCGGCCCGCCGCCCCGATCGGCGTGCTCTCCGGCCCCACCTTCGCGCATGAGGTGGCGGCGGGGCTGCCCACCGCCGTCACGCTGGCCTGCACGGACGAGGCGCTGGGCGCGACGCTGGCGGAGCGGCTCGCCCGGCCCGCCTTCCGCCCCTATCGCAGCGACGACGTGGCGGGCGCGGAGATCGGCGGCGCGGTCAAGAATGTGCTGGCGATCGCCTGCGGCGTGGTCGAGGGGCGCGGGCTGGGGCGCAACGCCGCCGCCGCGCTGATCGCGCGCGGCTTCGCCGAGATGGCGCGGTTCGGCGCGGCGCGCGGCGGCCGCGCGGAAACGCTGGCGGGCCTCTCCGGCCTCGGCGATCTGGTGCTCACCTGCTCGTCCACCGCCTCGCGAAACTTCTCGCTGGGGCTGGGTCTGGGGAGGGGTGAGAGCGCGTCCGACCTGCTCGGCCACCGCCGCACTGTCGCCGAAGGGGCGTTCACCGCGCCGGTGCTGGTCGAAGCGGCAGCGGAGGCGGGGGTGGAAATGCCGATCGCGGAAGCGGTGCGCGATCTGCTCGCGGGCAAGGCTTCGGTGGACGCGGTGGTCGAGCGCCTGCTCGCCCGGCCGCTGGGGGCCGAGTCGCGGTGAGAGTCTCCCATCGCTCACCCCTGCGCAGACAGGTCAAAAATCCACTGCGACGCCCTTGTTCTCCCAATCCCCGTAGCGGGTGGGATCGGGGCCTTTGCGACCACCGGACTCAGGTTGGGTATCGACCGGCTCGGGCTCGGGCACCGGCGGGCTGGGTGAGAGGTTGGCCGGCGGCTTCACATGCGCCGGGCGTTGGCCGGGAGTTCGCTGAGTCATGTCCTGTCTCCGCGCTCCCCATCGGCCGTGTACGGAACGGAAGCAAGCCATGAGGCCCGCTGAACCCGCCGGCGCGCCCACCCGCCGCGCCGCGCTGCGCCTGCTCGACGCGGTGCTGCGGCGCGGGTTGCCGCTGGAAGCCGCGCTCTCCGCCAGCACCGGCGTGCTCAAGCGGCCGGAGGATCGCGGCCTGGCCCGCGCGATCGCGTCCGAAACGCTGCGCCGCCTGCCCGATCTCGACGCGCTGATCGATTCGGCGACCCGGCAGCCGCTACCCGCCGACGCCAAGGCCCGCTTCGCGCTCCGCATCGCGCTGGTGCAGGCGCTGGCGATGGGAACCCCGCCCCACGCCGCGATCGCGACCGCGCTGCCGCTGGTCGAAGGCGGCCCGCGACGCCTCGTCCACGGCGTGTTCGGCGCGCTGATGCGGCGGGGGGCGAGCCTGCCGGAGCCGCCGCATTTCCCGGAGGCCGTCGCGCGACGCTGGGCGGAGGCGTGGGGCGAGGAGGCGATGGAGCGCGCCCGCGCCGGGCTGGCGGGCCTGCCGTCGCTCGATCTCACGCTGGCCGATGCTTCCGTCACCCGAAGCTGGGCCGAACGGCTCGGCGCGATCAGCTTCGCGCCCGGCCACCTCCGTCTTCCTCACTGTCATTCCGACGAAAGTCGGAATCCATTCGGGCCTCCGTCACCATCCTCGGGCGAAGCGCGAATGGATGCCGACTTTCGTCAGCATGACAGGAAAGGGGACGTGACGGCGCTCCCCGGCTATGACGAAGGCGCGTGGTGGGTGCAGGATTTCGCCGCTTCCCTGCCCGCGCGGCTGATCGGGCCGGGCAAGGGCAAGGCGCTGGATCTGTGCGCCGCGCCGGGCGGCAAGACGCTCCAGCTCGCCGCCGCGGATTGGGACGTCACGGCGGTGGAGCTGGCCCCCGCCCGTCTGGCTCGCCTGCGGGAGAATCTCGCGCGCACCGGGCTTGCGGCCGAACTGGTGGAGGCGGACGTGACGGCGTGGGAGCCCGCCGTCCCCGCCGACGCGGTGCTGCTCGACGCGCCCTGCTCGGCGACCGGCATATTTCGCCGCCATCCGGACGTGCTCCACCGCGTCCGCCCCTCGGCCGTCGCCCAGCTCGCCGAAACACAGGCGGCGATGCTCGCCCGCGCCGCGAAGTGGGTGAAGCCGGGCGGAACGCTGGTCTATGCCGTCTGCTCGCTGGAGCCGGAGGAGGGCGAGGGCGTCGCCCGCGGGATCGGTCTTTCCGTCGATCCGATCCGCGCCGACGAGCTTCCCGCCGGGCTTGCGCCCACCCCCGAAGGCTTCCTGCGCGTCCCACCCGGCGCGCTTTCCGACGCAGGTGGGTGCGACGGCTTCTTCGTCGCGCGCTTCAAGGCTTGATGCGGACCGCCGCTTGCCTGTAGGCGGGCAGGCCACATGGCCCGCCCCGTCCGCATCGCCCCCTCCATCCTCTCGGCCGATTTCGCGCGGCTTGGCGAGGAGGTGCGCGCGATCGACGCGGCGGGGGCGGACTGGATCCATGTCGACGTGATGGACGGGCATTTCGTGCCCAACATCACCATCGGCCCATCGGTGGTGAAGGCGCTCCGCCCCCACACGAAGAAGCCGTTCGACGTCCATCTGATGATATCGCCGGTGGACCCGTATCTGGAGGCCTTTGCCGAAGCGGGCGCGGACTGCATCACCGTGCACCCCGAAGCCGGCCCGCACGTCCACCGCACCGTTCAGACGATCAAGGCGCTCGGCAAGCGCGCCGGCGTGGTGCTGTGCCCGGCAACGCCCGAGGACCGGCTCGATTATCTGCTCGACATCATTGATCTGGTGCTGGTCATGTCGGTCAATCCCGGCTTCGGCGGACAGAGCTTCATCCATTCCCAGTTGAAGAAGATCGAACGCATCCGCGCGATGATCGACGCCAGCGGCCGCGCCATCGACCTGGAGGTGGACGGCGGCATCGACCATGACACCGCGCCGCTCTGCATCGCCGCGGGCGCGGACGCGCTGGTCGCCGGCACCGCCAGCTTCAAGGGCGGGCCCGACCGCTACGCCGCCAATATCGCGGCGCTCCGGGGGGGCGCGCCCGCCGCATGACCGCGATCCGCCGTCCCGCCGAGGAGCCGCCCGGTGAGGCGGACGGGATCGAGCCCGGCCGCCGGCTGATCCATGTCGGGCTGGATCGCGGCGCGTCGCTCGCCGAGCGGCTGGCGGTGCA
>DASSTK010000336.1:0-6472 GCA_035707945.1 Sphingomonas sp. | reverse complement strand
CCAGCGGCGCCACCTGGGTTTCATTCCACCACGGTGGCGGCGTCGGCATGGGCTATTCGCAGCACGCGGGCATGGTGATCGTCGCCGACGGCACGCCGGAAGCCGCCGCCCGGCTGGAGCGCGTGCTGTGGAACGATCCGGCCAGCGGCGTTATGCGCCACGCCGACGCCGGTTACGACATCGCGATCGACTGCGCGCGCGAAAAGGGGCTCGATCTGCCCGGCATATCGGGCTGAGGCAGCCGCCGGCTGGAAGACCATCGGCAGGGCGACGGCCGCGCCCGCCTAGACAAAGCCTGCGCGCTCCCCCAAGGCGGCGGCCATGTTGCACGACCTTCTGGCGCATGTCGCCGCCTGGATCATCTCGATCATCTCGGCAATGGGCTATGGCGGCGTCGTGCTGCTGATGGGAATCGAGAGCGCCTGCATTCCGCTCCCTTCCGAGATCATCATGCCGTTCGCGGGCTATCTCGTCTCGACCGGCCGGATGGAGCTGTTCGCGGTGGCGACGGCGGGGGCGATCGGTTGTAATCTGGGCTCCATCCCGGCCTATTTCGCGGGCAAATATGGCGGCCGCGTCTTCATCCTCCGCTGGGGCAAATGGGTGCTGATCGGGGAGGACGAGCTCGATCACGCCGAACGCTTCTTCGCGCGCTTCGGGGGGCTGGCGGTGCTGATCGGGCGGCTGCTGCCGGTGATCCGATCCTTCATCGCCTTTCCCGCCGGCATGGCGCGGATGAACCAGGTCCGCTTCCATATCTACACCTTCGTCGGCTCCTGGCCCTGGTGCTTCGCGCTGGCGCTGATCGGCGAGCGGCTGGGCGTCGCCTGGCGGACCGATCCCCGGCTGGGGCAGATCCTTCACAAGCTCGATGCGGTGGTGATCGTCGCGATCGTCGCCGCCGTCGCCTTCTATATCTGGCACCGCACGCGGGCGTTGCGACGGCCGCGCGGCTGATCTGGTTGCATTCGAAAACGGAACGCGATCCCGACTGGCTCGTTGAGAGGGGCGCCAAGCTCTTCCGAGGAGCATGAGATCATGCGGAGACTGACCGCTGACGGCATGGCCCTTCCCGCTGCGCCGCCCCGTCATCACAGACGGCCCCTTATCCTGCGCGCGGGCAAGCGGCTGCGCCGGTGGGTGGATTGGGTGGTCGCCCGATCCTCGCGGGCGCCCAATGACGAGGTGCTCGATCCCGCGCTGTTCGCGTGGACGGCGGCGCTGCGGGCGGCATGGCCGGCGATCCGCGAAGAGGCGCTGGCAGTCACGCGCAATATCGATGCGGTGCCGGCGCTGGGCGCTGTCTCGCCAGACCATGCCCGCATCGCCACCACCGACGATTGGCGCTCCTTCTTCCTGATCGGCTATGGCTGCCGGATCGAGGACAACATCGCGCGCTGCCCCGCCACCGCCGCCGCGCTCGCCCGTGTGCCGGGGCTGAACAGCGGCTTCTTCTCGATTCTCAAGCCCGGCACGCACATTCCTCGCCACCGCGGCGTCACCAAGGGGCTCATCACCTGCCATCTCGGCCTGCAGGTGCCGAAGGGCGACCTGCGCATGCAGGTGGGCGCGCGCACCGTCGGCTGGGCCGAGGGCGAGACTCTGGTGTTCGACGATACCCATCCCCATGAGGTGTGGAACGACACCGACGGCACCCGCATCGTGCTGCTCGTTCAGTTCGAGCGTCCGCTGCGCCAGCCCGGCCGAATGCTGGCGCGAGCCTTCCTCGGCGGCATCCGCCGCTCACCCTTCGTCACCGAAGCGCGCCGCAACCTTGCCGCCTGGGACGAGAGCATCCGGCGCATCGAACAGGCTGCGAACCGGGCCTGATTCACGCAACGCCTTCTCTTTCGTGTTCCTGTGGAAGCAGGAATCCAGAGCCCCGAAGTCAGTGCTCTCAATCCGGGCTCCTGGCGTGCGCAGAAGCACGGGGGTCATGATCGCTCTTTTCCTCCGCCCGGCAGCGGCTTATTCCTGCCGCGATGGACACCATCATGCAGGACAATCGGGCGGCCGCCGCGCCGCCCGCCGCCGTCGCCTCCGTCTCGCTCGCCGATTTCGAACGGGATCGGGAGGCCTTTGCCCGGGCGCTGGGCGGCTCGTTCGAGCGCTACGGCTTCGCCGTCGTCTCCGATCATGGCATTCCGGCCGATCTGATCGCGCGCGCCGAGGCGCAATCCCGCGCCCTGTTCGCACTGCCCGAGGAGACGAAGCGCGCCTATCACAAGCCGGGCACCGGAGGCGCGCGGGGTTACACGCCGTTCGGCATCGAAACCGCCAAGGACGCCACCGCCGTCGATCTCAAGGAGTTCTGGCATGTCGGTCGCGAGTTGCCCGCAGGTCATCCCTTCGCGGAGATGATGGCCTCCAATATCTGGCCCGCCGAGCTCGCCGATTTCCGAGACACCCTGCTCGAACTCTACGCCGCCTTCGAGGCGACCGGCGCGCGGCTGCTGGAGGCGATCGCCCGCTATCTCGGCCTCGCGCCCGATTTCTTCGTGGATACGGTGCGTGACGGCAACAGCGTGCTGCGCTTGCTCCACTATCCGCCGGTCAGGGGCGAAGGCCCCTCGATCCGCGCCGGGGCGCACGAGGACATCAACACCATCACGCTGTTGCTGGGAGCCGAGGAAGCCGGGCTGGAAATCCTGGACCGCGACGGTCAATGGCTGTCGGTGACTCCGGGGGAGGGCGCGCTTGCCGTCAATGTCGGCGACATGCTTCAGCGGCTGACCAACAATCGGCTGCGCTCCACCACGCATCGCGTCGCCAATCCGAAGCCCGAGCGGCGGGGGATGGCGCGTTATTCGATGCCCTTCTTCCTCCACTTCCGCCCGGATTACTGCATCGAGACGCTGCCTTCCTGCATCGACGCGGAGCATCCCGATCTCTACCCGCAGCCGATCACCGCGCATGACTTCCTGTTCCAGCGGCTGAAGGAGATTCGTCTGCTGTAGGTCGTCACCCCCGACCGCGATAGGAGGGGACGCCCTGATCGGGCAGCCATAACCCCTCCGGCGGCGGGCCGGATTGCCAGAAGACATCGATCGGGATGCCCCCGCGCGGATACCAATAGCCGCCGATGCGCAGCCACAGCGGCTTCATCTCGGCAAACAGCCGCTCGGCGATGCCGACGGTGCAATCCTCGTGGAAAGCGGCATGGTTGCGAAAGCTGGCCAGGAACAGCTTGAGCGACTTGGATTCGACGATGCTCGCGTCCGGCGCATAGTCGATCACGAGATGCGCGAAATCGGGCTGACCCGTCACCGGGCAGAGCGAGGTGAACTCGGGCGCGGTGAAGCGGACGAGATAAGGCCGCCCCGGGCGCGGGTTCGCAACATAATCGAGGACGGCCTCCTCGGGCCGCTGCGGCTGTGACGAGGATTGGCCGAGATGGGTCAGGCTCATGGCCGCCCACCTAGAAGGGCACCGCCGCCCGCGCAATGCTTGGCGGAAGGGAGCGGCCGTCCTATGGCCAGTCCGGCCCAAGGGAGGCGGCGATGGACGATCTGGTGAGCGTGGAGTGGCTGGCGGCGCATCTCGGCCATTCGGGGCTGGTCGTGCTCGATGCGACCTATCTGCCGTTCGAGCCGGATCGCGACGCGGCGGCCGAGTTCGCCGCCGGGCACATTCCGGGCGCGCGTTTCCTCGATCTGAAGACGCTGGCGGACACCGACGATCCGCGCCCGACGATGGCCCCCCGGCTTGATCAGTTCCGTGCGCGCATGGCGGCGCTCGACATATTGAGCCCCGAGAGCATCGTGCTCTACGACAATTCGCCACACCGCACCTCGGCGCGCGCCTGGTGGCTGCTCCGGCTGTTCGGCACGCCTTCGGTGGCGATCCTCGACGGCGGGCTGGAGGGGTGGCGGGCGGCGGGGCTGCCGCTGGAGGCCGGCCCGGCTCCGCACCCCTCCCACGGCGCCGTAGCGACCGGATTCGTGCATCGCGCGGATGGGATGATCGCCGATATGGACGATGTGCGCCGGGCGGTCGGCAAGGGCGGCGCGCAGATCGTCGACGCGCGGGGGCACGCCCGCTTCACCGGCGAGGAGCCTGACCCCCGCCCCGGCGTCGCCCCCGGCCATATGCCCGGCGCGCTGAATCTTCCCTACAGCCGCCTGTTCGAGCCGGACGGACGCTGGAAGAGCCGCGAGGCGCTGGCGGCTGAGTTCGCCGCCGCCGGAGTCGATCCCGCCCGGCCGATGATCTTCACCTGCGGATCGGGGATCACCGCGGCCGGGCTGCTGTTCGCCGCGCACCTGCTCGGGCACGACGATGCGCGGCTCTACGACGGATCGTGGAGCGAATGGGGCGCTGACCCCTCCACCCCCAAGGCGACGGGAACGGCATGAGCAAGCGCGACGAGACGAAGCTGATCGAGGGCGGCCGCCGCCCGGAATGGACGCAGGGCATCGTCAGCCCGGCGGTGTGGCGCGCCTCCACCGTGCTGTTCCCGGATTGCGCCGCGATCGCGAGCCGCCGCAAGGTGGACGGCGAACTCTATTACGGCCGCCACGGCACGCCGACCCAGTGGGCGCTGGCCGAAGCCTTGACCGAGTTGGAGCCCGGCGCGGAAGGGACCATGCTCTATCCCTCCGGCGCGGCCGCCGTCGCCGGCGCGCTGATGAGCGTGCTCAAGCCCGGCGACGAGCTATTGATGGTCGACAGCGCCTATGAGCCGACCCGCGCCTTCTGCGATCAGATCCTCGGCGGCATGGGCATCGCCACGCGCTATTATGATCCGCTGGCGGGCGAAGCCATCGCCGAACTCATCACGCCCGCCACCGCCGCCATCTTCCTCGAAAGCCCCGGCAGCCTGACTTTCGAGGTGCAGGACGTGCCGGCGATCGTTCGCGTCGCCAAGGAGCGGGGGATCGTCACCCTGATCGACAACACCTGGGCGACGCCGCTCTTCTTCCCCGCGATCGCGGCGGGAGTGGATCTCAGCATCCTCGCCGCCACCAAATATGTCGTCGGCCATTCGGACACGATGCTGGGCGCGGTGACGGCCGCGCCGGGACGCTACGCCGCGCTCAAGCGCACCGCCCAGCTTTTCGGCCAGCATGTATCACCCGACGACGCCTGGCTCGGCAGCCGGGGCCTCAGGACGATGGCGGTGCGGCTGAAGGCGCATGAGGCGAATGCGCTGGCCGTCGCGCGCTGGCTGGAGGGGCGGCCCGAGGTGGCGCGCGTGCTCCATCCTGCGCTGCCCTCCTGCCCGGGGCATGCGCTGTGGAAGCGCGATTTCAAGGGCTCGTCCGGCCTGTTCTCCTTCGTGCTGAGCGGCGGCGACGCGGCCGCGCGCGCGGCATTGATCGACGGGCTGGAGCATTTCGGCATCGGCTTTTCCTGGGGCGGCTTCGAAAGCCTCGCCATCCCCATCGATCCGGCCCGCATCCGCACCGCGACGCGCTGGGAAGCGGAAGGCCCGGCGGTGCGCCTCCATATCGGGCTGGAGCATCCGGACGACCTGATCGCCGATCTGGAGGCGGGGCTGGGGCGGTTTAGGACGGTGCGCGAAAATCAAGGTTGAACCATGTGCTCCTGCGAAGGCAGGAGCCCAGGATCAAGCGATGCGCTCAGCAGTTCTGGGCTCCTGCTTTCGCAGGAGCACAGGTTCCGTAATCCCCGCCGTCAAAAACTCGCCGTCACGGAGCCCACCAGCACCGTCTTTGCGGCGCGGTAGGTCTGGCGGGGGTTGGGCACGCCGTTCTGATCGAGCAGCGGGGCTCGGCGGGCGTCGTCGCGGCCGATGTTGGCGCCAACCAGCGAAAGATCGAAGGCCAGCGCCTTCCAGCGGTAGGTCGCGCCCACGGAATAATCGATATAATCCTTGGTGTAATCGAAACCGCCGCCGGTGTGGCCGACATGACTGTGCAGGGTGAAGCCGGTGGTCGGGATCGCGGCGGTCAGATCACCATAGATATAGATATTGTAATCCGCGCCCGGAGCGGCGTCGAACACGCCCTGATCGGGGGCCCAGTTCACCCCCGCCCTGGCCGTCACCGGGCCGATCAGCTTCGAAAGCGAGCCATAGACCTCGTAATAATTGCCCGCGTTCGCGCCCGGATAGAGATAGCCGTAGAGGCCGCCGTCGACGGTGAAGCCGCTGTTCCCAAGCGCGTGGGAATAGCCGCCGTAGAGATCGATCTCGCTGCCGCCGATATCGACGGTGCTGTTACCGGCCTGCGCGCTCGATCCCCATGCGCCGACATAGAAGCCGGAGACATGCGTGGCGGTGATGCTCCCCTGCACCGCGGGGCGGTTGTTCGATTGGGAGATGCCGCGGAAGCGATATTGGGTGACCGCGCTCACGCCGCCGCTGACCGAGATCGGCGGCGGCGGCGCGGTGTCCTGCGCGAAGGCGGGCGCGGCGGCGAGGGCGAGGAGGGCGGAGGCGGAAAGCAAAAGGGTGCGCATGGGCGAAAGCCTTTCATTCGTGAAAGCCGTCTTCCGCCCGCGTGGGCGC
>DASSTK010000335.1:0-4756 GCA_035707945.1 Sphingomonas sp. | reverse complement strand
GACATCCTCCAGCGAGAGCCCTTCCGCCTCGCGCGCCGCGCGCAGCTTGCCGCCCACCGTCGCCGGGGCCTCGTTCGCCGGCCGCTCCGTCTCGTCCATCCTGCCTCCCGCCAAGATCGCGGCCTCTCGCGCCGCGTTTCCGGTGTCGCCTTCTCGCAACAGGCCGCGCGCAAAGTCAAATGCCGCGTGGACGCCGTGCGCCGCGATGCGGTCGATCGTGCCTGAGCCACGGGTGGCCCGAGAAACGAACCGCCCGCGCGCCGGTCAGTCGATCGAAACCTTGTGCTTCGCCGCCCAATCCTGAAGCGGCTTGCGCAGATCGCGCGGCGCTTCGGCCAGCCAGCGGGGCATCGCCTCGCGCAGCTTCGCAATCTCCAGCGAGCGGATCATCGCCTTCACCGGCCCCACCGCCGCGGGCGTGATCGACAGCCGCTCATAGCCCAGCCCCAGCAGCGCCATCGCCTCCAGCGTGCGGCCGCCCATCTCGCCGCACACGCCGACCGTCACGTCCGCCGCGCGACACTGCCCCGCGATCCGCGCGAGGAAGCGCAGGATCGCCGGGGAGAGCCAGTCGTAGCGTTCGGCGAGGCGCGGATTGCCGCGATCGGCCGCGAACAGGAACTGGGTAAGGTCGTTGGTGCCGACCGAGAGGAAATCGAGCCGGGGTAGGATCTGGTCCAGCACCTCGGCGAGCGCGGGAACCTCCAGCATCGCGCCGTAGCGGATCGCCGTCGGCCCCATCCGGCCGCGCTCGGCGATCCAGTGGAGCTGCGCCTCGAACAGCGCGCGCGCTTCCTCATATTCCCAGGGCTCGGAAACCATCGGGAACATGACGTGGAGCACGCGCCCCGCCGCCGCCTCGATCAGCGCGCGGGCCTGCGCCTTCATCAGCGCGTCCCGCTCCAGGCTGAGGCGGAGCGCGCGCCAGCCCATCGCCGGATTCTCTTCCCCATTCCCTTCGGTCTTCATGTAGGGCAGCGCCTTGTCGCCGCCGATATCGACGGTGCGGAACACCACCGGCTTGTCGCCCGCCGCCTCCATCACGTCGCGATAGAGGCGCTGCTGCCGCTCGCGTTGCGGGTAGCTCGCGGAAACGAGGAACTGGAATTCGGTGCGGAACAGGCCGATGCCGTCCGCGCCGGTCACGTCGAGCGCGGCCACATCGTCGCGCAGACCGGCGTTCATCATCAATTGGATGCGAATCCCGTCCTTCGTCACCGCCGGCTCGTCGCGCAGCGCGGCGAAGGCGGCGCGGCGCTTCTGGGAGACGGCCAGCTTCGCCTCGAACGCCTCCTCCATCGGCCCGGTGGGGCGCACCAGCACGCGCTGCTGGCCCGAATCGAGCAGCAGCGGATCGCCTTCGGAAACCTTGTGGCGCACGTCGCGGACGCGGCCGAGCACCGGCACACCCATCGCGCGCGCCACGATGATGACGTGCGCGGTGAGCGATCCTTCCTCCAGGATCACGCCCTTCAGCCGCCGTCGATCATATTCCAGCAGTTCGGCGGGGCCGAGATTGCGCGCGATCAGGATCGAATCCTGCCGCAGCCCCAACTGCGCCGCCGTGCCGAGCTGGCCGGAGACGATGCGCAGCAGCCGGTTGGAGAGATCCTCCAGATCGTGCATCCGGTCCCTCAGCAGCGGATCGTCGATCTCGCGCATCCGCATCCGCGTGCGCTGCTGCACCCGCTCGATCGCCGCCTCGGCGGTGAGCCCGGAGCTGATCGCATCGTTGATACGGCGGCTCCAGCCTTCATCGTAGGCGAACATCTTGTAGGTCTCGAGCACGTCCTGATGCTCGCCGCCCGCGCCGAACTCGGCCTGGCTGGTCATCCGGTCGATCTGCTCGCGCATCTGGCGGAAGGCCGAATAGACGCGCGCGCGTTCGGCCTCGATATCCTCGGCCACGGTATGCTCGATCACCACGCGCGGCTGGTGGAAGACGGCGTGCCCGCGCGCCATGCCGTTGACGAGGCGCAAGCCGGTGAGCTGCGCGGGGCCGCTGCGCGCCGCCGCCGTCGCGGTCGCCGCCTCGTCGACCAGCCCCGCGGCGGCGATCAGCTCGGCGATCACCATCGCGACCGTCTGGAGCGCCTCGATCTCGACATCGTCGTAGCGGCGCGGCGCCTCGTGCTGGATGGCGAGCACGCCCACCGCCTGCTCGCGCCGCACGATCGGCACGCCGGCGAAGCTGTGATAGAGATCCTCGCCCGTCTCGGGCTTGTGCTTGAACTCTGGGTGCGCGGTCGCCTCCGCGAGGTTCAGCGTCTCGACATTCCTGGCGATGGTGCCGATCAGCCCCTCGCCCAGCGCCAGCCTGGTGACGTGCACCGCGCTCTGGCTCAAGCCCCGCGTCGCATAGAGCTCCAGCACCCCGTCGCGCAGCAGATAAATGGAGCAGACCTCCGAATGGAGCGTCTCCCCGATCACCTGGACGACGGTGTTGAGCTTGGCCTGCGCATTGGCGCGGCCCGCCATCACGTCATGGAGCCGCGTCAATATCTCGCGGGCGGCGGTGGCGGCGGCGGTGGGAGGCGGAATGGCCATGCGACAGCGCTACCAGATGGAGAAGGGCGGGGGAAAGGGGCGTGACGATCCCGCCGGGACGCCGCCCGGATGCGCCGGCTCAGCGCGATGAAGCGGCGCGGTTCTGTCGCCTGTGAATGCCCGCGTCAGCCGCTGCGCCGTTCGAGCGCCAGCGCCGCCTCGTCGATCAGGGTGGCGATGATGTCGGCGACCGGCTCCTCCTTCGTCACCATGCCGACCGACTGGCCCGCCATCAGGCTGCCATGCTCGACATCGCCCTCGATCACCGCGCGACGCAGCGCCCCCGCCCAATAATGCTCGATTTGGAGCTGCGCCTCGGCCATCTCGACACGGCCTTCATCCAGCGCCTGCGCCACCTCGCGCTGCTTGGCGGTGAACAGGTCCGCGCCCGCGTTCCTGAGCGCGCGCACCGGGATGACGGGCAGGCGGGGATCGATCTGCACGCTCGCCACCGCGTCGCGGGCGGAGGCGCGGATGAAGGCTTTCTTGAAATTGGGATGCGCGATGCACTCGGTCGCGCAGACGAAACGGGTGCCGAGCTGCACGCCCGCCGCGCCCATCTCCAGATAGCCCGCGATCGCCTGCCCCTTGCCGATGCCGCCCGCCACGAACACGGGAATCTGGCTCGCGATCTCGGGCAATATCTCCTGCGCGAGTACGCTGGTGGAGACCGGGCCGATATGCCCGCCCGCCTCCATGCCTTCGACCACGATCGCGTCGACGCCCGAGCGGACCAGCTTCTTCGCCAGCGACAGGGCGGGCGCGAAGCACATCAGCTTCGCGCCCGAGGCCTTGATGCGGTCGATCGAGCCCGCCGGCGGCAGGCCTCCGGCCAGCACGACATGGCCGACCTTGTGCTTCGCGCAAACGTCGATCAGCTCGGAAAGCTGCGGGTGCATGGTAATGAGGTTGACGCCGAACGGCTTGCGCGTGAGCGCCCGCGTCGCCGCGATCTCCGCGTCGAGCAGTTCGGGTGACATCGCCCCGCAGGCGATCACCCCGAACCCGCCCGCATTGGACATGGCCGAGACAAGGCGCCGCTCGGACACCCATGACATCGCCCCCGCCATGATCGCGACCCGTGAACCGAGAAACTCGGTTCCCCGCGCCATCAGGCGGCGGAGACGGTCATGCCCTACGGAATCTTCCTTTCCCGCAAGCGGGAGAGGGGCGGGGTGCGGGGCAGAGCGAAGCGAAGGTTGAGCGTGATCCATGAGCGCTTCTTAGAAGAAAGAAAACTCACGCCCAACCTTTTCCCGGTCAGCAGCCCGCCTTCTTCAGTCGCTGGCCGGCAGGCAGATAGCGCATCGTGTCCACCACCCGGAATGCGCCGGAATCGCGGGCAAAACGATCGAGCAGGAAGCCGTGTCCCGCGCCGAACAGCACCAGCACCCGATCGTCCGGCCGCTTCGCGATGCGGACGAGATTGGCAAAGATGTGGAGGTTGCGCGCATGCCAGTTGCCCACCCAGGTCGCGCCGGGATTGGCGGTTGCGTCGCCAAGCAGGGCGAAATCGAAATAGGCGCGGTTATCCTCCGCGCGATGGGCGGGGGTGTTGACGCGATCATACCAGCTCGCCACATCCGTGCAGCGCATGGCCGCCGTTTGGCGTTGCGAAAGCGCCTTCAATCGCCCCGTGATGGCGTCGAGGCGCGCCTGCTCGCCATGCTGCTTCGCCCAGGTTTCGAAATCGTAATCGGAATCCTTGCCCGGCGGTTCCTTGAACCAGTCCGCCGCGTCGATGCGCTTGAGGCCGAGCTTCTTGCCCAGCCGGAAGGCGATCTGGTCGATCTCGTCCGCCCTGGCGGCGCGGCGGCCGGCGAGATAATCGGCATAGGCCTTGTCGAGCTTGTCCTGCTCGGAAACCTCCCATTCGATCGCGATATGGGTCGGCCGGAAGCGGGCGAGATCGTCGATGATCGTCTCGATCTGCTTCTGGCGATCGGGGGCGAGGACGTTGGGCACATCCGGATCGGCGATATCGCGCGCGGGGTTGCCCAGATGCGGGCTGCCCAGCACGAGCAACTCGGGCGCGGCGGCGGCAGGGCGATCGACGAGCAGTTTCGGCGGCGGCGCTGCGGCGATCCCGAGAATGGCGGTCGAAGCCAGAATCCCGCGGACCATCCGTTCCTGTTTCATTATGCTCCCCTTATTCGTGTATTATAGAAACAATACACTAATAAGGAGGCGGCCGACAAGTCACCCCACC
>DASSTK010000334.1:0-2833 GCA_035707945.1 Sphingomonas sp. | reverse complement strand
CATGTCCACGTCCCCACCTCCTGCCGCCATTGCGAGCATCCGCACTGCATGGCCGATTGCCCGCCCAACGCGATCCGCCGCGGGCCGGACGGCGAGGTGTTCATCGACGAAAGCTGCATCGGCTGCGGCAATTGCCAGCGCAACTGCCCCTATGGCGTGATCCGCATGGATCAGACGCCGCCGCGCAAGCCCTTCCTGATCGAATGGCTGCTGTTCGGGCGCGGGCCGGGGCCGGGCGAGCCCAGCAAGAAATGGGCGAAGAAGCACCGCAAGCCCGGCGTCGAGGCGCCGAAGAAGGCGATCAAGTGCGATATGTGCGCCGGGATCGAGGGCGGGCCGGCCTGCGTGCGCGCCTGCCCCACCGGCGCGGCGATCCGGGTGGGGCCGGAGGAGCTGCTCAAGGTCGCCCGGCTGGAACGCGAGATGCGATGATGGCGACGCGGGGGCTTGAGCAGGGGCGGCGATCGGGGGCCACGCAGCACGAAGGCTTCCTGCGCCACGCCCGTTTCCGCTGGGCGAAGATCGCGGCGGCGGTCGCGGTGGTCGCGATCCTGATCTACGCCTTCGACAATCCCCAGCCGCGCCCCAGCGGCGGCAGCGCCTACGGTTATATCCTCGGCACGATCGGCGCGCTGCTGATCCTGTGGCTGACCGCGCTCGGCATCCGCAAGCGAACGATGACGCGCGGCCGCTGGTCCCTGAAGGCGTGGACCTCGGCGCATGTCTATCTCGGCCTCGCGCTGATCGTGATCGCCACGCTGCACACCGGCTTCCAGTTCGGCTGGAACATCCACACGCTCGCTTATGCGCTGATGCTGCTGGTGATCGCTTCGGGCTTCGTCGGCATCATACTCTACGCGTCGCTGCCGCGCCCGCTCTCGGACAATCGCGGCGAGCTGACCGAGACGCAGATGGTGGAAGGGCTGCGCGCGCTGGACAGCCAACTCCACGACGCCGCCCAGCCGCTCGAAGGCGCGCCCGCCGCGCTGGTGCGGGATGCGCTGGAGGAGGATCCGTTCGACGCGGGCTTCCTGCGGCGCATCACCGGCCGCTTCCCGCCCGGCGCGACCTGGCGCGCGCTCGAAGCCTTCCGCGCGGGCCAGCTCACCGGGGAGGACGAGCGGATCGAAAGCCTGCTCGAACGCCGCCGCTCGATGCTGGCGCGGATGCGGCGGCACATGCGGCTGAAGGCCGCGCTCGAAGGCTGGCTTTACATCCATGTTCCCGCCACCATCGCGCTGCTCGCGGCGCTGACGGCGCATATCGTCGCCGTCTTCTTCTACTGGTGAGCCGGCGATGAGCTTCGTCCTCCGCCTCACCTCGATGAGCGCCGTCGGGCGCGAGATCGTCCGCACCCGCGAGGTCGAGGGCGACAGGCTCGCCATCGGCCGCGATCCGGACAGCGATATCCGGCTGAGCGATCTGGAGGTCACGCGGCATCACGCCAAGATCCGCCAGTTGGGGCCCCGCCGCGTCGCCGTCCGCGCGCTCGCCGCGATCCCGCTGACGGTCGACGGCCGTTCGGTCGAGCAGGCAGAGATCGACGCCGCGAAGGGCGGCGAGGTGCGGATCGGATCGACCCGCATCGCCATCGCGGCCGGGGACGAGCCGGGCCTGATCGCCGTCAATGTCAGCCGCGTGGAACCGGCGGCGGAAGGCGCGGCGGACGCCTCGAAGCGTTTCTCGCTCGCCGGCGTCGCGCCCGGCAAGCGGCCGCTCGCCTGGCTGTTCGCGGTGGTGATCGTCGCGATCTTCCTGATCTGGCCGATCTGGTCGTTCAGTCGCGCGCCCGCGAAGCTGACGCCGCAGCAGATGGCGGGCAGCTACACCCATATCGACAAGAGCTGGTCGGCCGGCCCGCTGTCGCGCGCCCACGCCGCGCTCGCCCATGATTGCAAGGCCTGCCATGTCGGCGCGTTCGTCGCCGTGCCGGACAGCGCCTGCAAGAGCTGCCACGCCGATACCGCCGATCATGCCGATCCCCACCGCCTCGCCGTCGCGCGCGGCGCGCCGGAGGGGATAGCCGGG
Organism: Sphingomonas sp.; assembly: GCA_035707945.1. Classification (GTDB taxonomy): domain Bacteria; phylum Pseudomonadota; class Alphaproteobacteria; order Sphingomonadales; family Sphingomonadaceae; genus Solisphingomonas. Next base: position 805 of record DASSTK010000334.1, on the reverse strand, counting down.
CTGAAGCAGAGGATCGCCGAGGCGTTCGGGCGCGATCCCGGCCGCTGCGTCGATTGCCATATCGAGCATCAGGGGCCGGGGCCGATGCCGGCGGTGCCGCAGGGTTTCTGCGCCGATTGCCACGGCGACTTGAAGGCCGCGCTGCCGGACACGAAGCTGGGCGACGCCTCCGATTTCGGGCGCGAGCATCCGCAGTTCACGCCGGTGGTGATGACGACGCCCGGCGATCATCCGCGCTTCAGCCGCATCACGCTCGGCGATGCGCCGCTGGTGCAGGACAGCGGGCTCAAGTTCCCGCACGCGCTCCATATGTCGCGCACCGGCGGCGTGGCGCAGATGCAGGCGACATTGGGCCGCAAGCCGATGGCCTGCGCCGATTGCCATGTGCCGGATGAAAGCGGCGCGCGCTTCCGCCCCGTCTCGATGGAGCGCGATTGCCAGCAATGCCACTCGCTCGCCTTCGATCGGGTGGGAGGCACGGTCCGCACGCTGCGCCACGGCGACGCCGCGCAGGTCATCGCCGACATCCGCGATTTCTATTCCGCGCATCCCGGCGGCAACGCCTTCGTGCCGACCATGCGTCGCCGCCCCGGCGAGATCAGGGCCACGCCCCGCCCCGCGAGCGGCGCTGCGGCGGCGATCCGGGCGGTCTTCTCGCCGGGTGGGGCCTGCTATGATTGCCATGTGGTCGTCCAGCCGAGCACGCCCGGCGGGCTCGATTACCGCGTCGTGCCCGTCCACCAGCAGCTCCGCTTCATGGACGACGGCTGGTTCGATCATTCGGCCCACGCCTCGACGCCATGCG